>JAOZTO010000103.1:5600-7798 GCA_029942265.1 Desulfocapsa sp. | reverse complement strand
TGCAGATTTTGTATATGCTGATGGCTCATACCACATTACTTATGGCGATCGTGACTATGTGAAAAGTGTTTGGAACCGTGCAG
Source organism: Desulfocapsa sp. (assembly GCA_029942265.1). GTDB lineage: Bacteria > Desulfobacterota > Desulfobulbia > Desulfobulbales > Desulfocapsaceae > Desulfocapsa. The sequence continues at coordinate 7,715 of JAOZTO010000103.1, read as the reverse complement.
GTGTAACAGAATCTGGAGTTTTCCATAATTTTTATTATGTAACCTCTGGGAATGGCGTAAACTGGAATGAATATCTTATTGATGACTCTGGTACGTTATATGAACATGAATTCTGGACTGCACTGGTGTTGAGTGATGGACGCCCGCTTGTCGGCATGTATAAATATGCACAGTACGGAAATGTTTATAATATTGGAAGTACAGTGCTTTTGGCGGAATGGAATGGTGCCTCATGGAAAAAAAGTATTATAACAGACACAACATATCCTGATACATCGGAAGGTATGGGATTAGGACTTGTTGTTAACCGGCCTGGAGATTATTTTGCTGCATGGGATTTCTCTCCACCAGATACTCATGATGATGAATTTCGAGGCCGTTACGGGAATATTGCTTTAGCAAGAAGTGGGAGTGATAATAAGTGGACATCTACATGGCAAATTGATCCATTTTCTCTTGAAGGTAAGGCAGTCTTGCAGATTCATGGAGGCAAGTTGTATTTTCTAGCACTTGGTGATTACCATGATACTAAGATATATTTCAGAGAATATGAGATATCACAACCTCCGTCTCCACCTCCACCGCCTGTACCAGATTTTAAAAATGCAATCGCTCCCCAAGTGTTCTTATTATTGAACAATTAGCGAACTCATTAATGAACTTGATTACCATCAATCCTCAGCTTCGATGGTAATCAGGTTAGCATCTCAATTAATTTAAAATACAACAACAAAGCAGAAGGAAAGCTTTTCCCCACCACACAATTTCTCGTTTTATGAATACCTCGATTAAAAATAATACCATCACATTTTCATGTTTAGCAGCCATCGTTTTACTTCCATGCTATCTCTATTTTAAAAACAATCGTTTCTTTTTTATAGATGATAAGGTTGCAGAGTATTTCCCTAAATTAATTGATATCGCCCGTATATTGAAGAGTGGAGAGTTGCCTTTTCTTTCAACTAATTTGGTGAATGGCGGCATGTACGCAGTGGAATTCCAAGAGGGAGTGTTCAATCCTTTTGTGTTACTTGGCGCTCTTCTTTTAGAATCTTTTGATAACTTGGCTTTAGGTGCTTGCGTTCTCACCATTTATTACCTGTTGATTGCTTTTGGTGGATATTATCTTTTGGCCGTAGGATTTGGTCTTCGTCGAGGCTGGGCTAATATTTTTGCATTGTCTATATCGTTAAATTGCTTTTTAATTTACTGGTTTGCCGCCTCATGGTTTAATCCAATGTATGCCGCTGCATTTCTTCCTTATTCACTGTGGTCAGCTCTTGTTTTAATGAAAAAGATAACAGCAAAGACAAGTATTGTTTTTTTGTTGAGTTGTTATTTGACAGTCTCTGCGGGGTGGCCGGCTACGCTACTTGCAATGACTGCCTTTATGGTGCTGCTACTTTGTGACATTCTTTTTGTGCAAAAAAATATAACGAATTTCATTCGGAATAGCCTGATTTATATCGGCGCTGCTTTGGTGTGTACTATTCCAGTTTTACCCCTTCTTTCTAGCAGTGAAATGTTTACAAGAATGTCAAAATTTGAGAATAATGCAAATTTTGTTACAGGGTCATTACAAGGTTTATTGATGTTCTCATTTCCAGCATTTAAAGATTTTATACATGTGTGGGGAGGGTACACAAAGATGGCATTCAGCACCTATTATGCCGCCTGGTTTGTTTTGCCCCTGTTAGTTTTTTTGAATTTTAAAACAATTAATATCTGGAAAAGACAATTTTGGATGTTGATATGCCTCACGGTTGTGTTTGGTGTTGCAATACTTGGCCCTGAACAAATGGGATCGTTAAGATTTCCAATCAGAATGCTTCAGTTTTATCATATTTTTGGTGTGTTATTGATCTTGTCGTTGGCAGAAGTTTATGGTTTTACGCTTACAGAGAAGAGGCTATCTTGGGCGATTGCCTGCTTTGCATTGCAGGCAATATTTGCGTTTCAGGTGAACCCCGAAAATATAAGTATTATTTGTTACTATTTTATAGCATTGCTTATATTAACATCTGGAATATTCTTTTTGCTCAAAAAGAAAGATGGCTTCGAAGTAGTAATTCCCTGGGTGCTTGCTGGAACAATTGCTTTATTGGTAAGTATATA
>JAOZTO010000103.1:3234-5590 GCA_029942265.1 Desulfocapsa sp. | reverse complement strand
TATATATGGTACTGATTTTCATGGTCGTGGGTCAGACTGGAATGTTCCGGCAGTGCGTTCTGAATATTCGTCTCTTGGTAAAGCAGGAACAGGATATGTGATGTTTAATGGTGCATACCTGAATACCCAACAGGAGCATCAAGAATTTAGGCCTGCAACAACAGGTCTTATTTGGAATGATAAAATTATAAATGGATACAGTCCACTAGGTAATAAATTGCTAAGGAAAAAAATAGTCATCTCTGATCAAGGTAATATAATGAGCTGGATGATGAAGAATAAAGGGCGGGAATTCTTCGAAGTTGATGAAACTACAGGCCTGGAACTTGTTGAATTGATGAAAGTCAACAGAATAATTTCTTTGAAAGGTAAATGGGGGGCAAGCCTCAATGCTGCAGTGAGTGATAGATGGCAGGTTATACAAAAGCAGGGTACATTTATATATGATCATAAATCATATGATTATCCTGGGCTTATTTCTTGGCTTGACACTGATATGGAAATTGTTGAAATTGTAAAGCAACAGCACAGTAAAGAACAGTATGTTATAAAGAATAGGAATGTCTCAACAGGACGAATAGTTTTTGCTAGGCAGTGGTGGCCAGGGTATAAGGCAAGCATTAATGGAAAAGATATTCCTGTTGAAAAATACGCCGATTTTCTTATTTCAGTATCTGTACCAGGGGAGACGGAAGGTGTTCTTTCCCTTAGTTTTGTTCCACCAGGTTTGCGACTTGGATTACTGTTGTCCATTATTGGTTTAATGCTGATATTTATTGTGAACGTATTTGTCTACAAGTCAAATAGAACCCCCAAAACACAAATTGCATAGGAAGTGGGAAGTAATGCTACAGGAAATATACCGTAAGAATAAGAAAATTATCAAGTATGCATTTTTTGGGGGGTTTGGCGTTGTAACGGATCTCTGTATGTACAGTGTGATTATAACGCTGGGCATGAATTATCAACTGGCAAATGCGACGGGATACCTTGCTGGAACACTAGTGAGTTTTTTCTTAAACAGGCATTTTACCTTTAAAGTAAAAGATAAAATTATCTTCCGTATGATAAAGTTCTTTCTAGTCGCATTTACTGGTTACCTCAGTTCAGCCGGTTTGTTATACATTCTTATAGAAAAAATGTTGATTGGTGAAATTACAGCAAAAATTCTAACATTATTTTTTGTTCTTATTCTTCAATTCACATTAAATAAAAAAGTCACTTTTAAGGAATCGTAATGAAGGATGTAGCTGTTATTGGCGCTGGTGTTTCAGGATTAACTCTGGCTTACAGATTGTTGCAGGAAGGTTGCAGAGTGACACTGTTTGAACAATCAAAAGATGTAGGCGGACAGATATATGCTATCCCCATAGAAGGTGAGAATACAGAAGTCTACTATCACCATACGTTTATGTCCGATACAAACTTCATAGAATTGTGCAGAGATTTAGGTGTTTATGAGAAACTGCAATGGCTGGACAGTTCTATGGCATACTATACAAATAACAAACAATTTGCATTTAGTACTCCCCTGGATATTTTAAAATTTTCTCCGTTACCGTTTTTCGATAAAATTAAATTTGTATTTTCTGTTTTACGGTTACAGCGGATGAATGATATTGAATCTGTTAACAAATTTTCCACTAAACAATGGTTTTTAAAGCAAGGATACGGCAAGGTCTGGAAGGTTATTTGGGAGCCTCTTTTTAAATTAAAATTTGCAGAATTATCCGACGATATTTCACTGGTCTGGTTATGGGACAAGTTGCTAAAACGGGGCAAGTCAAGAAGTAGTGGTACAGAAAAATTATGTTATATGAAGGGAAGTTTTTTTGCATTAGCCACTGAACTTAAAGAAACAATTACAAGCATGCAAGGTGCTATCTGTTTGGAAACAAGTGTAAAAAATATCATCAAAAAAAATGAAAAGCTGACAGTTCAGCTGACAAATGGGCAAAGTAAGGTCTTTGATGTTGTTGTGTCTACACTAGCATCAACAAAACATCAGTTACTCTGTGACTGTTTCGCTACAGCATATTTAAATAATTACAAATATCAAAGTGCGATTTGTGCATTATTAGTGCTCGACAAACCATTTAGTAAATTTTATTGGACAAATATTGGTGACTACACTATTCCCTTTGGTGGGATTATTGAGCATACAAATTTTGTAGGTAGTAAGCAGTACAACAACAAGTCAATAGTGTATCTCTCCAGATATCTTGGGAAGGAGAATGAATTCTACAAGAGGAAAGACGAGGAGATATTATCCGCTTTTTATGATGGATTAATACAAATAAACCCAAAATTTTCTGTTGATTCAATTCTACAGGCATATGTTTTTAAACAGGATGAT
>JAOZTO010000103.1:1004-3224 GCA_029942265.1 Desulfocapsa sp. | reverse complement strand
TTGCACAGCCGATTGTTCCCAATGGATATATTCCTCCTTCTTTTGAGACAGGGATTGAAAATTTCTACTGGCTGTCAACCCATCATGTCTATCCCCATGACAGAGGGATAGAGTATGCGATTGAAGAGGCAAATAAGATGGCGGCAACGATTATTTCAGGATAAATCGCTACCTGAAAGTATTTTTTCATGAACACACCGTATACCATTCTTAACACTAATAGGTGTCCAGGCAGGAGGGAGGGCAGATGCGTTCACAGTTATGTCAGTTGAATTGTCTGTTTCCGGGGTGGAATGAAATTGCAGGTATATTTTTTTTCCAAGAACCTGTTCAACAAAACATCTGATTTCATATATGGAAGATGGCTTTCCAGAAGCTAACAGGTGGAAAAACACATCTTCATTGGTATGTTTAATGAATAGGTTGTTTCTTATATGTGTTGCAATATCATCGTTTAAAACATAATCCCGCAAGGTACTTAAACTACCGAATATAGTAGAGACTTTGTTTTTTATTCCATTTGAGATCAAAGTTGAAATCAGCCCCATACGTTGACTTGCTCCGGTAAATCCATAGACCGAAGTTGGTCGGTATATTGTTTTTGTAATTCTTCTACTTAGCTGCTCCAAAGCTTTTTCCTGATCATATTTAAGTTGCCCATAGTATCGTTGTGGCTTGGGGGGAGTGCTGTTGTGCACTAGGCGTTGTCCTTCGAATAGTCCTCCGGCTGAACTTAAAAGATGAAAGAGTAACAATGGTTCGGGGAATTGTTCCGCTATATGTTTTACGATACTGAGTACTGTGTTAAAATTTGCCAACTCATCATGCCAATCAGTTTCAGATGCTGTGAATCCGGCTTTCCCGGCAGTCCAGATAAATGCAATTTTTCCTGATGAAAGAATATCAGTAGAATACGAAGCGAGGATACTGGAAAGATACAAGGATATTTTGTTTGCATCCTGCCTGCTCTGAGCAGAATTGTTCCAGCTAAAAGGAAGCAGAGTTGAAGAGTACTCACCAAGTTTATTAATTTTGTTGCAAACAGAAGAACCAATTAATCCTGCACCAAATAGAACAACAAGTTGTATTTCCTTATCAGGCTGTGTCTGTTTTTGAAAGACGATCATGATTTTCCCTGTTTTTGTAGTAGGTAAGTAATATTTGATCAGACAAACGATCAGTTACAAAAAAGGTCGGTTTTCCCTGGATGTGGAGAAGAATAACCGATATATACTCAAGCACGATCCCTAATAATACTGCAAGAAGTCCACTAAAAAAAACAGAAGCTAAAATAAGGGATGTCCATCCTTGTACCGGAATAGTCTCAGGCTGGATAAATTTATCAAATAAAACCTTGCCTCCAAGGATTCCGGCCACCATCATTCCAATAAACCCAATAGCTGCTCCGAGCCGGACAACTTTTGTCTGAGAACTCACTATCATACTCCGAGCATGACTGAACAGTTTACGTGTCGTGTAACCGCTTTTCCCACTATCGACAAAACGTTGATCCTTTAGTGGTAACCTGATTGAAGAAACATTGTTTGTAAACCAGCATAAAGCAATATCAAAGTATGTGCCATGCGAACAAACACTGCTTGCTGCACGGCCAATAGTGCCACGAATAAGTCTGAAACTGTTGAATTTACGAACATGTGTATTGTCTGTTATATAGGAGATAATACTTTTAAAGGTTTTTGAAGACCAGTCCCTGAAAAAGTTTTCATGGACACATTCTTCTGGTGTTGCATAGACAATATCGAAGCCAGAAGTCACAGCATGCTCAAGCATGGTTTCGATAAGCAGAGGATTGTGTTGCAGGTCTTCGTCCAGTGTTACGACCCAGTCTCCAGAGGAATGAAGGATTCCGGCAACTGTTGCCTGGTGTTGTCCGAAATTACGTGAAAGATTGATAATTTTAATCCACGGTTTTTCTTTTTGAATCTCGTAAAGCACCTGTAAAGAATCGTCTATCGAGTCATCATTGACAAAAATTGCTTCTATTAACTCTAGTGGATAATCTGAGTTGTCCCACTTTTCTCGTATTTGCTCGATTCTGTCAATTAATTCTGGTAGAAAACTACTTCCAGCATAGACAGGTGTAACTGTTGAGACGCCAATTGTATTCATTTTAGTTATTGTTTTGTGAGTAAGATGGGTGGAATGGAAACGAAAATTAATAACAAGCATACCAAACTACGAGCAATTGTAAAGCTTAGC
>JAOZTO010000103.1:0-994 GCA_029942265.1 Desulfocapsa sp. | reverse complement strand
TAAAAAAACTGGTGATATGATATTGCTGAATATGAAATTGGATAAAGGCGGTGTGCCTTTTTTATGGTGCTGTTTTTTGGTGAATCTTGTATTGTTACATTTCCTTAATAGTGTTTTCAATGGGAAATATTTTTTATCATCTTATTAAGATGAAGGGGTAAGTATGAGAAAACAAGCCAAAAAGTCTCCAGTCCGTTACTGTTCTACACCTTGCAATAGTACTCGATTCGGTAACAGTATGATTTCCTTTGGATACAATCGAATTGTAGATCTTTTTGCTAATCGAATTTTTCCATCACTACAACTTTCAGATGGGGGGTGCCCATTATCCCCCATGGGTGCAGCTTCTTTGACAGCAGTGGCTGCGTTAGCCTTTAGCCCGGTACTTGCAACTGCCCAAAACGAAATACGACTAACGTATCAGAAACCTGATATTCCCATGTATGAGATAGATGTAGAAAATAGCAGTTCTCCAAGATTGATTGATATTGATGCAGATGGTGATTTTGATGTTTTCGTTGGAGTGGGCGACGGGACTATCAAATATTATGAAAATATCGGTAATCGTACAACTTTTAATTTAGTCGAACGGACTGGTGAGGCCAATCCTTTTGACGAGGTTGACATGGAGAGTGCAGGTAAAACTGCTTTTGTTGACATTGATGGTGATGGTGATTTTGATGCATTTATTGGTGACTATGAAGGAGATGTTCGGCACTGGGTTAATAGTGGAACGAATGTTGTCCCCAATTTTAACGAAGTAGTGGGTGAGGATAATCCACTTGATGGGATAAATGTTGGTAGTTCAAGTGCACCAGACTTTGTTGACATTGATAATGATGGTGATTTTGATGTTTTTATTGGCAATAAAAATAATTTTATCAAATTTTATGAAAACACCGGTACAGAAAATGTTTCGAATTTTGTAGAACGAATAGACGAACAAAATCCATTAGATACTGTAAGGAGAAAATATCTTAAAAAAGTTTCTGAT
>JAOZTO010000102.1 GCA_029942265.1 Desulfocapsa sp. | reverse complement strand
CCCTTTGTTCCGCCAGCTATACTTAAAAAAACGTTACATACAGGTAGTATGGAAAGCTTTTTTAAGTATAGCTGACGAAAAAATTTCAAAGAAATATGTTCAGGTTATTTAATTCCCGTTCCTTAATAAAAAAAGGGAATAACAGTTATCTGTTATTCCCTTTAAAAAAAGCAACAATTAATTTTGCTTTATGCGTGTTGATCCAAAAGAACAAACTGGAACACCAAGAAGCAATGTACAGATTAACGTTTTGAGAATTGGAACTTGGCGCGAGCACCTTTCTGACCGTATTTTTTACGTTCCTTCATTCGTGGATCACGAGTAAGGAGGCCAGATTTTTTCAATGTAGCTCTGTTTTCAATATCGATTTCAAGGAGTGCTCGGGAAATTCCGTGAGTAAGTGCATCTACTTGGGCAGATTTTCCACCGCCAAGTAAGGTAGCCATTACATCATAATTTTCAAATGTGTCAGTAACCTTAAACGGTTTGTCGATTTTATGAGTTTTAAATGTTCTGCCAAAGTAGTCATCCGGTGTCATTTTGTTCACCAGAATTTTTCCCGTTCCTGGGGTAAGCCATACTTTTGCAACAGCACTTTTTCTTTTGCCAGTGGCGTAAAATTGCTCTTGAGCCATTATTCAATATCTCCGTTATCTTATAACGCTAATTCTACAGGCATCTGCGCTGCATGGGGATGGTCGGAACCAGCATATAATTTTAATTTCTTAAGCTGTTGACGTCCAAGTGTATTTTTTGGAAGCATTCCTTTAACTGCTTTGAAAAGCAAGTCAGTGGGATGTTTAACCAGTAATTCTTTGGCAGTGGTTTCTTTCATGCTACCAATGTAACCAGAATGGTGATAGTATTTCTTGTTATCCCATTTTCTACCGGTAAGACGAATTTTATCAGCATTGGTTACAACTACAAAGTCCCCATTGTCAATAAAAGTTGAAAAAGTTGGTTTGTGTTTTCCGCGTAGACGTAAGGCTATTTCTGTGGCTAAACGTCCGAGGATCTTACCTTCGGCATTAACATGGTGCCATTTTTTTTCGATCTCATTGACCGGAGTAAGATAGGTTGTCATCTTCTTTTCCTCTGAGGGGTGAAACTTAATAATAAAAAAAGGTTCGACAATGCCGAACCTTTGAACTTTTCAATATGGAGCGGGAAACGAGATTCGAACTCGCGACTTCAACCTTGGCAAGGTTACACTCTACCACTGAGTTATTCCCGCTCAGATATAAACAAAACGGGATTTAAAATACTCATGAATGCTATGGCTTGTCAATAGAAAAATAACCCTAATGTGCTTTAAAACTAAAAAAGAGCTTCTTTGATAGTGAAAAAGAGGTGGTTTTTCCTGTTAAAAGTGTACTATAATATTATCTTAACTCGATTAGGAACGGGGGAAGTTATTTCGTCCCCGTTCCTTACTATTATTTTTAAATGAGGTTGCCCGTGGATGACGATAAAAAAAGAGATGTTTCTGTAAAACGAAAAACAAAGGAGACTGATGTTGCAGTAAAGCTTCGTGTTACTGGAACCGGTATACATAACATTGATTGTGGAGTTCCTTTTCTCGATCATATGTTAACTCTGTTCAGTGTCCATGGTTTTTTTGATTTGACTGTTAAGGCCACAGGCGATACAGAAGTGGACGACCATCATAGTGTCGAAGACATTGGTATCTGTCTGGGGCAGGCATTTACTAAAGCTCTTGGTGATAAAGATGGAATTGCTCGATATGGCCTCTGCTACCTGCCCATGGATGAAACTCTGGTTCGTGTTGTCGTTGATGTCTCCAATCGCCCTTTTCTGCATTACAAAGCTGCGGTTCCTGATCAGAAATTAGGTACTTTTGATACAGCTTTGACCCTTGAGTTTATGCGTGCATTTTCACAACACGCTGGGGTGACCCTTCATATAGATCTTCTGCATGGGGAAAATAGTCACCACATAATTGAGGCGGTTTTTAAAGGTCTGGCACGTGCTATGAATCAGGCTACTAGTAATCTTGACGGCCTTACCGGTACATTGTCGTCAAAAGGAGTGTTGTGATTCTAAAAGTACATTTTTTTTTACTAAACCATATATAAGAGGCTTGTTGTGAAAATACTTTTCCCACTATCTGCTGTTGCTATTTTGCTGTTGTCATCTTGTTCCAAACCAATAGATAACGAAGAAACTGAAGATCTGGCACCATTACCTGAATTAAGCTGTGTTGCGGTGATTCCCACAACGATTCCTCTTTTTGATGATACACTTCAGGCCGCTGCCCAAATAAAAAAGATGACAGCAGCGGCAACGATTTTTGATACAGTCTTGCAAGAAGAATTGGGCGGAACCGATACTTTTCAGCTGCTCAACAATAATCAATTGACTGCCATCATTGAAAATCCTGATGTAAGTAGCTTGCAGCAGATCCATGATATTGCAGGAGCAACTGGCTGTGGTGCCATTCTCAAAGTTGATCTTACCAGATATAGGGAACGGGTGGGGGGAGAGATGTCCGTTGCCACTCCAGCATCAGTTGCTTTCTCTATGGAATTAATCGGCATGCAAAACGGAATAGTTTTCTGGGCAACCTCTTTTGATGAAACTCAAAAGGCACTGTTGGAAGATATTTTTTCTTTCGACAAGGCTCAAAAGCGTGGTTTTAAGTGGCTGTCTGCTCGGGAATTGAGTACTGATGGATTAAAAGAGCGTCTACGGCAATTTCCATATTTTCAGAAAATTGAGGAATAGTATTGTCTGAAGACTGATATAATTGTATGCTTCTGCTTGATTTTGGAAGTTTAATGGCATATGTATATTTTATAGTAATTTTGTGGTACATTAGATTTCTAATCATATAAAAACGTTTTTAAAGAGGTGTTCTGTGACTATTAAAGTTAAATTATTGGCTATTGCAGGTGTTTTTGTTGCAATTATAACGATGATGTTTGTTGCGACTTATGTGAACACAAACCAGCAAAGTGATGACGGGTTTCTTATTAACCTTGCTGGTCGTCAACGAATGTTGAGTCAGAAGATGACTAAAGAACTTTATCATTTTATGTATGTTTCAGCGAAGAGTGGGAAGCAGGAGCAGGGTTCTGCCGATAAAGCTCGTTCCACCATGAAAGTTTTTGATATGACACTTTCTGCACTGCAAAATTCCGGAAAAGCACCACTGGGAACGAATCTTGATTCAACTGAATATAGGTTTTGTCCTGCTGCTACAGGAGAAATTCTTGCTCAATTGAAGTTGGTGTCAGCTCAGTGGAAGCCTTTTAGAAGCACCATGGAAAAAGTACTAAGCAATTCGTATACCGATGGAGATCTGAAAAGCATCGATGTTGAAAATGTACAGTTGCTAAAAGCAATGAATACTGCAGTTCATATGATGCAGAAAAAAGCTGAAGCATCTGTCACAAGACTTTTAACCACTCAAATAGTTCTTGTATTGATGGGTATTGCTTTTATGGCCTGGACAATGATTATAATTTCCAGCATAACCAAACGTATCGCACGAATGAAATCTTTTTGTCAGCAGTTTGGATCTGGTGATTTACGCACACGCTCTGAAATAGCTGGTAGCGATGAACTCGGTGAAATGGGAGTCAGCCTAGATGCCATGGCTGTTGATCTGCAATCGATTATGTCCGAAATTGAGTCTGACGCCACCAATCTTGACAGCACATCCGACAGCTTGTTGGGTATATCCCATGAAGTATCTGAAGAATGTGCAAACAGTTCAGCCCGTGCCAATTCTGTAGCCGCAGCAACTGAAGAGATGAGTGTTAATATGAATTCTGTTGCCGCAGCAGTAGAAGAAACAGCTACCAACGTTTCTTTGATTGCTGAATCTGTTGGTGCAATGACACATACCATCAAAGTTATTACAAATGATACTGAAACAGTGCGCGTGAAGACAAGTGAAGCTGTTGCCCAATCTGAGTCAGCATCAAACAGGGTTGATGAACTTGGAGTTGCAGCAACTGAAATTAGTAAAGTTACAGAATCGATTACTGAAATTTCCGAGCAGACTAATTTGCTTGCATTGAATGCAACAATTGAAGCGGCGCGTGCTGGCGAGGCTGGAAAAGGCTTTGCTGTTGTTGCAAATGAAATCAAAGCTCTTGCTCAGCAAACGGCTGAAGCCACCCTTGATATTCGCTCAAAAATTGAATCCATCCAGAAATCAACAGATCATACGGTTAAAGATATAAGTTCTATTGCTGATATCATTAATACTGTGGACGGCTTGGTTGGTGGAGTTGCAACTGCACTGGAAGAACAGGCTGAGACGGCTATTGGAATTTCTGAAAACGTCGATCAAGCATCCGCTGGAATTATGGAAGTTACCGAAAATGTTGCTCAGAGTTCTGCTGTTTCACAGGAAGTCTCTTCAGATCTTACATCGGTGAATCATGATATCGAACATATTAACAGTTCAAGTGATGAGCTTTCAGGTAAGGCCGAAGAGTTGAGCTCACTTGCCACTCACTTGTCAAAACGTGTTGGAAAGTTTAAAACCTGATATGATTTGATCCAAAAGACCCTCGCTCGTCTTTTGTTATTGTTCGAGTTGGCTGCAAAATCAGATTGATTCGATTTTGTGGCCATTTGTATTTCTGACGATTTTTCTTGTTTTCCTCTATGCTCTCTGTATATTTTGAGCCATCATGATTTCATCCCAAACCAATAAACGTATCGGGCAAGCCATGTGCGACTACTCCATGTTGAATGATGGAGATAGGGTACTGGTTGCTGTTTCTGGTGGAATAGACAGTCTGGTGTTAGCTTGGTTGTTAGAGTATTGGCTGAAAAAAGCTCCTGTTCACTATGAGCTGTGTGCTGTTCATATTGATATGGATTTGTGGACAAAAGAGATGCCTGATGCAAATCCAGTTGAGCAAGTATTGAAAGAAATGCAGAAAACAGGGTTGCCTTTACAGGTTGAAAAAAGCCTGCCAATAGATGAAACGGAAAGAAATTGTTACAGCTGTTCAAAATTGCGACGAAAACAGCTTTTTGATCTTGCAAGGAAGCTTGAGTGTAATATAATTGCTTTTGGACATCATAAAGATGATTTGCTGGAAACCCTGTTTATGAATATGTTTTATAGTGGCAATATTTCCACTATGGTTCCTAAGCAAGAGCTGTTTTCAGGCAGACTTACCGTGATTCGCCCACTTGCTTATATTGACAAACAGGAAGTACAAACAATAGCCAAGAAAGTAGGATTACAGGCGGTGAGCAATCTCTGTCCATTGGCTGGTAGCACTAGAAGAGAACACGTGCAGAGTATGTTGAAAGATATATACAGACAGATTCCAGGTGCCAAGGAATCGCTATTTGCATCCATGAAAAATGTACGAAAAGGATATATGCTGTGAAAACTGCCCTTGACTGTTTCCCCTGTTATTTGCGTCAAACGCTACAGGCCGCACGAGTTGCCACTGATGATCAATCTCTGCATTTTCATGCTTTGCAAAAAGTGGCTGAACTTATTGCAGATATGGATTTACAGCGAACACCTCCAGAAAACTCCATAGCAGTATATCGGAAAATTTCTGAGATTTGCAACTGTTTTGATCCTTATCTTGAGGCTAAGCAGGAATCCAATGAACATGCGCTTTCATTTCTGCCAGAATGTAAAAAGATAATGGCAGAGGGGGAAGACTCATTAGCCATTGCATTACGATTTGCCATTGGCGGTAATATTATTGATTACGGTGCCATGCGGAGTTTTGACGTGGACGCGGCCATGGAAAATTGCCTGACAACCACGTTTGCTATCGATCACAGTGATATTCTTTTAGGCCATATTCGAGCACTTTCTAAAGATTCAACTGTTCTTTATCTAGCTGATAATTCCGGAGAGATCGTGTATGATTCGCTGGTTATTAATGAACTTGCACAGATTGGCCTGAAGGTGATTGTTGCCGTGAAAAGCGGGCCGATTATTAATGATGCACTGCTTGCAGATGCCAAAGCCTGTGGTATTGATACGATTGCACGAATTATTGAAAATGGAACACAATGTCCAGGGACTCCGTTAGGTAGTTGTTCCGACGAATTACAGAAGATTTTTGCCGAGGCAGATCTTATTATCTCCAAGGGGCAGGGTAATTTTGAAACACTCTCGGAGGTGGAGGCGGAAATATTTTTCCTTTTGACTGTGAAATGTTCTGTGGTGGGAGTGCATCTTGCTGAAATAAGTACAACCCCAGTTGAGTGCTTACCTGGGACTGGTGAATTGGTATTGTTTCACCATAAAGCATCGTAAATATTCAGCTATACCCCATCTTCGTCCATTTGGACATTCTCACATAGCAAACTATGCTTCGAATGTCCAATATAAGGTGCTGGATGAAGTTACAAGAAAACAATATATGGAATGAAGTTATGGCAACACGAATAAAAAAAGTATTACAAGACAAAAACGTGGCAACTTGTATCACTGTTCAAGGTTGGATACGAACTCGAAGAGATACGGGATCATTTTCTTTCCTGGAAGTAAATGACGGCTCCTGCCTAGCAAATCTACAGGTACTTGCAGGTGAAAAACTCGCCAATTACAGTGAGGAAATAAATAAACTCAGTGCTGGATGCAGTGTGGTTGTGACAGGTACTTTACAGGAATCGCCAGCAAAAGGACAGGATGTGGAACTTCAAGCCGATTCTGTTCAGGTTCTTGGCTGGGCCGATCCTGAAACCTATCCCCTCCAGAAGAAACGTCATTCATTGGAGTTCTTGCGGTCAATCAGCCATTTGCGGCCTCGCACAAATGCACTCGGCGCTGTTACACGGGTGCGCTCCCGTCTCTCTTTCGCCGTACAGCAGTTTTTTCATACGCATGATTTCACACAGATACATACGCCCGTTATAACTACCAGTGATTGTGAGGGAGCTGGTGAAATGTTTCAAGTGCGGGCAACAGGTGAAACCACAGATAAACCGTTTTTTGGTTTGCAGGCAGGGCTTACAGTAAGCGGACAGCTACAGGCAGAAGTGTATGCTCTGGCACTTGGTCAGGTCTATACTTTTGGCCCAACATTTAGAGCTGAAAACTCGAATACCAGTCGGCATCTGGCAGAATTTTGGATGATAGAGCCAGAAATGGCTTTTTGTGATCTTAGCTGTAATATAGAGATTGCAACTGATTTACTTAAATATGTGTTGCAGGATGTTCTGGATAACTGTCAGGAAGATTTGAAGCTCTTTGATGCCTTTATTGAAAAAGGTTTAGTTGAAAAGCTAAAGAATGTTGTCACAACAGATTTTGTCCATATCAGCTACACAGAAGCGGTGGCACAACTGAGTAAAGTGTCTGAAACATTTGAATATGCTGTTGAGTGGGGCATTGATCTGCAATCTGAACATGAACGCTATCTCACCGAAAAGTTATATAAATGCCCAGTGATTGTCACTGATTATCCATCATCCATTAAACCCTTTTATATGCGGGTTAGTGACGATGGAAAAACAGTTGCAGCCATGGATATTCTGGTGCCGGGCATTGGTGAAATCGTTGGCGGTTCCCAGCGTGAAGAACGACTCGATGTGTTGACGCAGCGAATGACTGATGCCGGTATCGATTTGAAGGAATACGACTGGTATCTGGATCTCAGGCGTTACGGTACAGTTCCACATGCCGGGTTTGGGCTTGGCTTTGAGCGTTTGGTACAGTTTGCAACTGGGATGAGTAATATTCGTGAAGTTATTCCTTTTCCAAGAACCCCCGGATCCGCACCTTGCTAGGAGGCTGTCCGAGAATGCCCTTTCGCCCAAACTCTTCAGAATTGTCAAA
>JAOZTO010000101.1:5393-7816 GCA_029942265.1 Desulfocapsa sp. | reverse complement strand
AGTCTAGCTGCATTACAAGATCTTTTCGGAACGTTCTATGATGAAGATATATTTCTTTCCCTGATCAAAAAACGCTGGTTGAAAGAAAGCAGTTATAACGGTCTTTACAGTGGTGCGTATCAATATTGGCAGGCTTATAGCGAATATGCGATCTGGAGTAATTTCCCGGAAAATGAAGATCGGTACCAATTACTCTCTGGAAAGGAATCTGTGGCCGATATTCCAAAATCAGTAGTGAAGCAGATGGAACCGGGAGATAGGTTGCTTCTGGCGGGCAGACGGTTAAAAATAGGTGCAATTGATACTGGTGAAATCAAACGGGTGTATGCCGAACCTTGTAAAAGTGTGGATGACAAAGAGATTATTTGGTTGGGAAAGGGAAGCCGAGTATCATATGAGGTGGCTCAGGCCATGGGCAGGATTCTGGAGTCAGCTAATGATCCGGAAGCTGTCCATGTTTCAGGGTTATTTTCACGAGGAAATGAACTATTACAAAAGGAATTTGCAAAGAAGAACAGAACCGTAGTGTTAGAAAATGGTATTGAGGTGCTTCGTCTTGCAAATGGTACATATCAGTATCGAACCTTTATAGGGGCGATTGGAAATCTGATTCTGGCCACAGCTGCTAAAGAATTTTTTGCAGCCAAAAACGAGTCGATTACTGTCCAGTCAGATGAGATTGGTCTGATCTGTTCCACGCAAATATGTTTTGAAAAACTGTTGTTGCCAATAACTGAAAAGGAAGTTTCCTTCTGGGTAAAAAGTCATTTTAAAATGCTGGCATCCATGTTTTCCATGAATGCTTTTTGTGTAACTCTGCCACAAAATCTGCTTTGTCTTGAACTTACCGGATTTATCAATGATCCACGTCTGCTTGATTTTTTTGCAATTTGCAAGAAATGCAGATCGACTATCAGAGATGGTAATCCTGAAAATCTCAATATCCCCCAAACAACATCTCATAAAAAGGTGGCGTTGCATATTCCCAGTCAGACAGAGTCTCTTTTGGAGCTTGAAAAACAACGTTTTACAGACCAGGTTTTACCACTTTTAAATAAAGAAGATACCTTGCAGGCAACCACTTTATCTGCAACGGTCGTTGGAGAATATTTTAGACATAAGCAGTGTGATCGCTGGTTGGGACTACAATTTTACCACAATGCGAAACAGCAAAATATGTTTGCTGACTCAAACCTTGATAGTATATCGGCCCAGCGAATAGCAAAAGGAGTGACGTTTGAAGAAGCCATAGTGTCACATTTGCAGAATGGTGATAAGGTTATCAGGAGTATTCCGGCAAAGGATGACTACGGTAGAGTTCGTCCGCTCAGCGAACGTTGTACCGAAACAATGGGCTGTTTTGATTTGTTGCGCAAAGAAGGAAGTGAAAACTACAATCACAATTATCTGGTACAGCCGGTTTTACACCTTGATTCTGAAATTCTTATTCTGCAACAGCGTACATTGACAGCTGTTGGTATTCCTGATCTGCTACAAATACATACAAAAACGAAAAGTAATAGTATTCTGTTACAGGTTGGTGATATTAAGAGCAGTTCCATGCCACGTTATTATCAGAAATGGCAGGTAGCGTTTTCGGCATGGCTACTACAGAAGATCCTCGTTCATCAGCAACAGCCGCAAACTGTTCAGTGTGTTGCAGCCGATACTGGATTTATCCTGACACCTTCTGGAGATAGTACGCTGGCAGAACGTCACGTCTTCAATCTACGTCCTTATCTTGCTTCAATGCCTGCGCTGATCAAGAAAATTCAAACCGTACTCAACTCTTCACCGAAGCAACGTTTCTGGCAGATTCAAAAACAGTGTTTGGGATGTTCAGGCGTTGACTATTGCTATCAGCAGGCAGTATGCGAAGAGGAAATACAGCTGATTCCTGGAATAAGGCGTGGCGATCTGGAAAGAATGCGTTCCCTTGGCATGGAAAAACTTCAAGACAACCATGAGAAAAAAGCGTTACAGGCTGCGATGATATCGTTGCAGAAAAATTGCATTATCGTAGAAGGTAAAAACAGAAGAAATAACAAAAGCGATCTCTTCCCGGCAAATATTTCGACAATTTTTGTGATTCACACAAATATGGAACCAGTGTTCGGTCAGTTGCAAAGTATCGGAATGTTTATTTGCAACAAGAATCAAGAACCGGAAAGATTGCAATGGACGATGGATGCGGAGTCCCTATTATGGAAGGAATTTGCACGTGATCTTTTGCAACGATGGAATACCGCCATTATAGAAAAACAGGATCCTCATCTGTTGTTGTTTGGTCAGACAACACGAATGGGATTGCTGAATATGGCAGAGTCTTTGGGGGATAAGCAGTTGGTTTCATTATTTACTGCTGGCAGTGCTTGCCATTACACAGATCTACAGCAATTACTTGGCAGAAACTTTTCCATGCC
>JAOZTO010000101.1:0-5293 GCA_029942265.1 Desulfocapsa sp. | reverse complement strand
AGATGAGTCTTGCTGAACGCATTGAATGTTTTAGAGCTTTGGGGCCACTTGATTTCACAGGTACTTGTCTTGATGAGACTGGGAAGTTTTTATATTTGCTAAACAGAGCAACGTTTGAAGAAGAAAAAAGCACGAAAAAATCGCGAAATATTCCGGCAAAATTCAGAGCAGGAGATTTTCTCAGATTAGTGCCATTTGGTGTGACTGATCTGCAAAGTGGTTTGCCGGTTATTATGGCAGGTTTTGATAGCCAAAATGGAGAAGTCTCCCTGTATCCCCGAAAACGGGGAGCTGAAGTTCTTAAAGGGGTAAAGTATTCCCTGGAAGAAGATAGTGAAGATTTTCATTCAGCAAAAGTTCGTGATGTGGTTCAAAGGGCTTTTACAAGGGAAAACGAGCAACTTGTTGAACTTTTTGGCGGTACATATACATACAAGAGAGAACAGGCAGATAGTGGCGAGTGGTTACGAACCTGGTTGCAAACTGAAGCAGCGGCGGCGAATTTGAATGAGTCCCAACAGCAGGCTTTAACGCTTCCTTTTACTCATTCCTTAAGCCTTATCAGCGGTCCGCCAGGAACAGGAAAAACGCATCTTCTGGGGTGGATTCTTATTGCACTTATCCGGCAGGCCCAACAACAGGGAACGCCATTACGCATAGCGGTAAGTGCCTTAACACATAAAGCGATAGATCAAGTGCTGCAAAAACTGGCCGATCTTGTCAATTATCATTGCTTACCTGATTTTCCTGTTAGGTGTTTGAAGTTGGGACGATGGGAAGGAGAACCCTTTGACCCAGGTGATGTGAAAATGCAGGTGGAACCTTGTAAAGTTGGCGACGATGCCATGGACAGTTCCTATTCTGTGATTGGCGCAACCGGTTACAGCCTATATAGCATGTTACGTAAGCAAGGTAATGATAGATCTACCTCGGTAAAGCCATTTGATTGGGTAATTTTTGATGAGGCATCCCAGATACTACTCCCTCAGGCATTACTGGCACTTATTCACGGAAAAGGAAACTATCTTTTTCTTGGGGATGTGTGCCAGTTACCACCGATCATCCGTTCGCAAGCCAATAGTCTTGATGCAGGAGAGGAAACAGTTCGCTCTTCAGTGCTTGAACTGTTACTGAAACACTATCCAAACCAGAACCAGGTGCTGAACACAACATACAGAATGAACGATACGATTTGCCATTTTCCCAGCAAAACCTGGTACAAAAACCAATTAACTCCAGCATGTGAAATTGCTGGGAATCGTCTACAACTAAAACCTTCAACAAAAAATGATCTGATCGACACAATCATCGATGCGGATAAGCCTGTGGTGCTGGTAGGAATAGATCATCACGACTGGATGGAGGCCGCCGAGATGGAAGCTGATTTGTTGGCTGCTATCAGCTATCGTCTTCAAACCAGCCATGGAATAGCAACTGAGCAGATTGCAATAATCTCACCCCATCGTGCTCAGAATAACAGTATTGTCGAAAGTCTTACTGATTTGCTGGGACATGATGATCTACCAGTAATTGATACAGTAGAACGTATGCAGGGAGCAGAAAGGGATGTGATTCTTTTTGGCTTTTCCTGTACTGAGCATGATCAGATGTTTTCTGAATTTCTGAACAACCCTGAAAGGTTCAACGTGGTTCTCACTAGGGCGAGGAAGAAAGTTATTGTGGTTGGTAATAAAACTTTCTTTGATTCTCTTGCCACAACGGAAAAACAACTTTCTGACAACGCCTGTTTTAAGGAATTTGTTGAATATTGTTTGTTGAGTGATTGTTATTTTGAGTTGGAGGGGGTAAAGTCAGATTTCAATTTTGAATGTTCTCCCCTCAAAACAGGAAGGTGATTTTATGGACAACGAAACATATCTACAGGAAAAACAAGAGCAGTTGAAGACAGTATTCAGCCCGTATCAAAAGGAGCTGAATCGTGGTCAAAAATTGGCAGATTTTTTGAAACAATGTATAAGTTGTGCAGCTCGTGATGATTTTTTGCGGCTTGATGAATTGTTGAATAGTAAAATGGCAACAACGATTGTTGAAGAAGAAGCGTTGGCAGAATGTGAACCACTGCTGGATAGTTTACGGGAATATGCCCGGGAAAAAGTAGAACAATACCGCTTGGATTTTGTTGATGATTTGATTAGACGTGGTGAAGAAGGCGGTCTTGATATTACGATTGATTTCCCTCGATTTTCCATACTCAAAGGGATTGATGGTGAGATCGCATTTGCTGATCGCACTACCATTATAAACAAAAAAATTCTGAAATCAATTGACCCTCGTCGCATCGTAGCGGCACTTGGGCGGCTCAAGAAACAACTCTACGACAAACCGTTTGATCCACAAAAATATGTAGAAGGCCTTTTTGCAACCTACGCCAAAATGTGTAAAAATGAGAATGTTCCCATGGGCTCGGATGTGCCTATTCAGGATTTTTATCTGGAATATGTTGTCGCGTCGCAGAGTAAGGTGTTTTTCTCCAATATGGAAAAAGGTAAATTTCGTGGCTACAGCCTGGAGCAGTTTAGTGTTGATGTGTGGCGTTGTTTTGATTCTGGCTGTACTGCAACTGTAAAAGGCATGAATTTTAGACTGACATCTGGCCGTAAAAATTTGCTATGGTTACTCGATAGTACCGGAGAAAAACAGCAGATAGGTTTGATTTCTTTCCATAAGGATGAGAGCTAATGAACAACCAGGAGATAGCAAATCTAAAATCTTATGAAGCTCGTTCCATCATAGAAGAGATGCGTGAGGGTAGTGTACCAGCCAAGTATGTTTCATTCTTCACTGTTGGGCGAGATAATTGGCTGACATTTATAGAAGATGATCTAATTAATTATATTGCAGAAGGTGGAGCAAAGGTTCGTTTTTTGCACGGTAGTTACGGCGACGGAAAGACTCATTTTATGTCTGTAATTCGTCATATTGCCTTAGAAGAGGGATTCGCTGTCTCTTTTGTGGTGCTCACCCGTGATGTGCCTATCCATAAATTCGAAGCAGTTTATCAGGCTATTGTGCAACAGCTCAACGGGAAGTTTGAAGGAAATGGTATTCGCAGCCTTCTTAATCACTGGCTAGAGGATTTGGCGGTAAATGGTGCTCCAGATTCAAAGCAAATTACTGATCTTGCCGAAACGCTGCGCAATCTGTCTGGAATGAATGTAAATTTTGCAAATGGACTTATTGCTTTAGTTAAAAATCGTTTTTTGCCCCTCGGGGCAGAAGAGTTGCAGGAAGAACGTATTGAAGACCGTGAAACACTGTTTCGCTGGTTTGAAGCAGGAAAGATGACTAAAAAAGAGATAAAGCCCTTTTCTATTTTTGAGGTGGTCACTAAAGCTAATAGTAAGCAGATGCTTAATTCTCTAAATAGCTTTCTTCGTTTTTGTGGTCATAAGGGGCTTATTTTGTTGTTGGATGAATTGGAGACAGTGATAGTTCAGGCCAAATCTGTTAGAAATGCTGCTTATGAAAATGTACGTCTCCTTATTGATAACGCTGAACAGGCTTCGTACTTCCATATCTTTTTTGCTATTATTCCAGAAGTGCTTTTAAGCGAAAACGGGTTTAAATCATATGATGCTCTCTGGAGCAGGGTGCGCTCTGTTGGGCAGCAGGACAATAAAAAGTTGAATTTTCGTGGTGTGTTGGTTGATCTTCATCGTACTCCTTTAAAGGAAGAAGAATTGATCAATCTTGGACGATCTTTACGGGAAATTCATCAAATTTCTTATCGTTGGAAGGCCACTGAATCGGTTCCGGATCAATTGCTGATAGACCTCTGTGCAAAACAAAAAAAGATGGGCTTGCTTAGCGAAGTCAGGTTGTATGTCAAGCAGGTCATTCTTTTACTTGATATGGCAGAACATGATATAGACGTGGTCAATGATTTGGATCTTGATGAGCATATTATCAGCAGTCAGCAGGAAATGGAGCAGGAAAAAGTGGAAAAGTTACAACCAAGCTGGGATAATTAGTGACATGAAGAGTGATGAATTTTCTAATCTGTTGCGTGCCGGGGATTCTTTTTTATTACGAAGGGCAGTAGAACGATTGCGCGAGGGGCTGTTTGATCCCTTTGCAGTGCAGTTGCTGACAGCTAGAGAAACGCAATTAAATAAGGTCTTTGATGCTGGCGTAAAAGCCCTTGGCCGTAACGAATCTTCTCATCTTTGTATCTGTGGGTCTTATGGCCAGGGAAAATCCCATAGTTTAACCTATCTCCGTGAGCGTGCCCGCAAGCAGGGGTTTGTTAGCAGTTTTATTAACCTTGATCCAAGGGAAATACCATTTCATGATTTTCGTCAGGTTTATCGGGCATTAGTCGAAAATATCCGTTTTCCCGACAGTGATGATCCCTTGGCGGACTATTGGAAAAAATGGAATAAAGACCATGACGGAAGTAGTTGTATTCCTGAGTCCATGCCCCACCTTTTTAAATCCGTATTAACGGCTATTGCTAGTAAAAATATGCGATTAAGTCACAAACAAAAAGGATTAAAAAAGCATATCTCCTTTCGTCCCAGAGAGTTTCCATGGATACTGGCGAATGCGTTAAAGGGTGAAGTTGTTCCTGTGTTTCGCTTGCGTCATGCGTTGAAATATCGAGAAGTACCGTTTTATAAAGATGCTTCGCTGGTGTGTAAAGGCTGGGATCCGTATTTTCAGGCAACCTGTAGTCTTGGAGAAATGTTTCAAAATATGGGGTTTAAGGGATGGGTGCTGTTTTTTGATGAAGGAGAGTCCATCGCTCAACGTCCTGTTAATATTCGTTGCAAAAGTTACGTTATTCTTAATCGATTTTTTTCTCAAGCGCCTTCTCAGGCGGGAATTTATCCTGTTTTTGCCTTTACAAATGATTTTTTTATGCAGGTGCGTAGTGAAGAGTATGACCGGATTCTTGTTAAGAAAGAACGGGAATACCCATATTTTCAAAACAATTATGGTAAGTCGTGGGGACAATTATCCATTCATCGACTACATGATCTTGGAGAAAAAGATTGGCATGATTTGAGTGAAAAACTAATCAAGCTCCATGCTGAGGCTTATGCGTGGAAGCCTTCCATTCAAAATATTTCTGATTTAACGGCTGCTGCGAAGGTAATTAGCGCACAGGAGATTAGATTAAAGATAAAATTTTTGATTGAACAGTTGGATATTTTACAACAGGAAACAGTTTTAAGGGGTTCGTTCAAGGATTAATTAAGAAAACAGGTGTTTCTGTGTAAATATTCGGCTAGTACCCCATCTTCGTTCGATCCGGCTTGTTCACATATGA
>JAOZTO010000100.1 GCA_029942265.1 Desulfocapsa sp. | reverse complement strand
GGAAGTGCCATTTGAACGGGTTGTTTGACGGATTGATCGGAAAGATTAGATATGGTGATACCAAGCAGACGGATTTTGACTTTACCCACATCGGTTGAATCTAAAAGTTGAGGTATGTGCTGCATTATATCATCAAAGCTTGAAAGGGGAGATGGAAGTGTGAGAGAACGGGTGACGGTGTAAAAGTCATGATATCTAACTTTAAGGGTAAGGGTGTTTCCACAACTTGCCTTTCTTTGTAAGCTCTGTTCGATTTTATGAACCAGATTTTGGATTACTTCCTGTATTTCTGCAAGATGAAGGAGGTCTGTCTGGAATGTCGTTTCTGTGCCAATAGATTTGCGTCCCTTTCTTTTTTCAACCGGTCTGGTATCTACGCCTCGAACGATATCATAAAAAAAAGAACCGGCTTTTCCGAAGAAACGTTGTAATTCTTCTTTTTCAAATCGTCGTAAATCATTTCCGATACGGATACCGAGACTATGCATTTTCTTTTCTGTTACTTTTCCAACCCCGTAGAATTTCCCAACAGCCAGCGAAGAAAGAAAATCATGAGACTGTTCTTTGGTTATGACGGTTAACCCATCAGGTTTATTCATGTCGGAGGCAACTTTTGCCAAAAACTTGTTATAGGATACACCGGCAGAGCATGTGAGGCCAATTTCATTAAAGATATGGTTCCGGATTTTTTCTGCCGTGTCAGCCGCTTCATTGATGCTATGGTGATCGGTTGTTATGTCGAGAAACGCTTCGTCTAATGAAAGTGGCTCGATTAGAGATGAGTATTGTTTGAAGATGTGCATGATTTGCAGGGAAATGATCCGGTATCGATCAATCCGCGGACGTACAAACAGGGCATGAGGACACCGTTGTATAGCCTTTGCACCTGACATGGCGGAATGAACACCAAATTTTCGAGCTTCATAGGAACAGGCGGCAACGACTCCACGTCCTTTTGGATTCCCTCCAACAATAAGTGGGCGACCAGCATATTTGGGGTTATCCATCTGCTCAACCGATGCAAAAAATGCATCCATGTCGATGTGAATTATATGTCTTTTGGGACTCATTTTCAGGAACTGCTCTCAAGTGCGTTGTGTCAACGTTTTTTTAAGTGAAAGTTTGCATACTATGCTAAAGTGGGGGGAGTGTCCATTGCAAAGGGCACGTTCAACCCCTAAACAGGTTTTTTATACCTGTCATATTCTACAATCTGCAATCATCAGGAGTGAAGTAAATGCGTCAGATTATAAAACATAGCGAATTGTTCGGCGGTTTAGCGGAGGAACATCTTGATGAAATAGAAAAGATAGCTGTTAAAAAAAACTATAAGCGTGGTGAACCGATCTTTTTTGAAGGTGATCCCGGGACAGGTTTTTATATGGTTATTAGTGGAAAAGTTAAGATATTTAAAATGTCTTTGAGTGGAAAAGAACAAATATTACATATTTTCGGTCCAGGAGAACCTTTTGGTGAGGTTCCTGTTTTTCATGATCAACCGTTTCCAGCTAATGCAACTGCACTTGAAAAATCCAGCCTGATTTTTTTTTCCAGGAAGGATTTTGTTGAAATTGTCCATACCATGCCATCTTTGGTTATGAATATGCTGGCAGTGCTTTCCATGCGATTGCGGCGTTTTACAACGCAAATTGAAAATTTATCTTTAAAAGAGGTGCCTGAACGATTGGCTGGATATCTCTTATACCTAACAGAAGAACAGGGAAACACACAGACAGTTAAATTGCAAATATCCAAAGGTCAATTGGCTAGTCTACTTGGTACCATTCCTGAAACTCTGTCGCGAATTTTCGCTCGGATGAGTGATGAGGGATTGATTCGTGTGGAAGGTAAAACGATCAGTCTCCTAGACCTAAAAGGGCTGGAGAAGAAGACTTAGGTTTT
The DNA here is from genome assembly GCA_029942265.1 of Desulfocapsa sp. Lineage (GTDB taxonomy): Bacteria > Desulfobacterota > Desulfobulbia > Desulfobulbales > Desulfocapsaceae > Desulfocapsa. The sequence goes on along the minus strand of JAOZTO010000100.1, from coordinate 5,966 downwards.
TCTGCTTTTGCAACATGGACTGGTTTTTTTCTGGTGGGCTTGGTTTTCTTTGTTATTTTAGCTAGTTCAGCGTTTCTTGCTTGTTCTTGCTGGATTTTTTGTATTCGTAATGCCTCAGCAATTCTTCGTTCTTTTTGTTCTTTAAGGCGTAGCTTTGCGAGCCGTTTTTCTTCGAGTAACTGTTGTGCTCGTTTTTTTTTCAGTCCTGCATACTTGAATTCTGGGGCAACATTTTGAAGAGTGCCGCCAAAAAGAAGAGGACGAAAAGTGAAAAAAGTATATCGTTTATCCTGTACGACAATTAAGGGAGGGGAGTGATGCCCCTCAAAGTGATCATAGCCCTCTTTGAGGTTTCTCCAAAAATGAATCCATTTTGAATTCTGATATGCAGCCATGTTTTTTGCTGTCATTTTAAAGGGGAAGATATGAACAGGTACTTGGTTTTGTCCCGAAATGATAGCTGATTCTACAATGGCATATATTTCGTCCATGCGAAAATTAGCCATGGCATAGCAACCTGCTGAAGAGCATCTTCCGTGCACCATGAGGAGCGATCCTGTGCGATTATGGCTTCTGTCGTATTCGTTTGGAAATCCAAGGTTAAAGGAGAGATGGTAGTCGGAATTGGGATTGAGTTGTGATGCGCCAACTGTGTAAAATCCTTCAGGACTTTGCTTGTCACCTTCACGTATTTTAGGGCCAAGATCGCCGGAATGATGGCAGATGGCGTATGATTTGAATTTGACATATGTGAGCCCCTGTCTGAGCCAAATTTCCAACATTCGTTCTTTTTTGAAAATTCTTATAAAAACAGGATCACCCAGACGTGCGCCAATCTTTTTCATTTCACGAATTATTTTAGGGGCGATTCGTCGATACGCATCCTGTGATTTTACACTGCTGGGTATTGTGCTTTTTGCAATGATACTTTGGGTGCTTGGGAAAACGGTAATGAGAAGAGAAAAAAATAAAATGCAAATATATCGCCAAAGTATGTGTTTGTTCTTTGCATTGTAAGTGAAGAAATGGGCAGTGGGTTGATTTTTGAACATCACGGCAATCTGACGGGATCTTGTCTGTTGTCAAAAATAGCATGAACGACTATCCCACTAGTTTCAATAGTATAAAAAATTGAAAAAGGAAATCGTCGGACCAAAGCACGCCTAAATGAGCGGTGATGTTCAGCGTACAATTTGGGCATTTGGAGTATTGTTTCTATTATAGCTTCTACACAGTTGAGGAAGTCAAACCCCAAGCCTTTCCGTTGATTTTCATACCAGATAAAGGCAGTGTCGAGTTCGGTTGTAGCTCTGCCAGTATAGCGCAACTTCATTTATATCTTTGTCGCAATTCATTGTGCACACTTTGCCAATCATACAATGTCGAATTACCTTCCTTGTAATGCTTGTATCGTTTGTCGAGCTCGTTTTTTTGCCATTCAGGCATAAGAAGACTTTCGTTTTCTTTCGCAATTGAATCCCAGATATCTTGGGCTAGTAATAATTTTTGAGGCACACTCAGCATGTTTATTTCGGTGGCAATTTTATCAGGTTCCATTTAGTTACCTTTTGGATTTGTTGCAAAAGTAGTTTTGTATTCTGAAGCGTACTATAAACACTTAGAAAACATTTACCCCTAAACATTCATCTTCTAATTTGTAAGTACGAAGTGGTTTTTGGACAAGCCTTAAAAAAATATTTTATCAATCAGTGAATCTCTTGGAGGGGTTATACCATTGTTGTGGTAGTTTGATTGTTTGATCTTTAATCCAAAAATTTCAAGGAGATTACTGTCCATACAGAGGCGATAGTTTTCAGCTGCTAAAATATTTCTGCTTGTTGGATTAACCAACTTGGCTGTAATATATAATATACGGTTATTTAAAAAATATGTACCTACAACAACTGCTTGAGCTGGGTAATCTGGATTTATCTCATCAAGATACCGTGAAAGCATTTTTTCGCCTTTCCCAGGGCGAATGGACATGGTATTGCGAAGATGCAACTCTTTAACCGTAAAGTCATGTTGAACCAGTCTAGCGCCAATTTGTTCCTGAATCAAGCGGCCAAAGCGAGAAGTTTCATCAAGGTCATTGAGATCAACAAAAGTTGATGTAAGGATTGCCTGCTCAGGAAGTCTTGGGATAAGCGGCGGCATGGCATTTTTGACAAGGTTATCTGTTATGACATTGGCGAGTCGAACCATATTAACATCGCCACCTAGAAATCTTTCGAGGGGGGTGCAATTAAATTCTGCACATCCACTGAGGGAAATACCGAGGATAAATGTGAAGAATAATCTGGAAAAAGTTTTCATTAAAAGTTCTGTGTTCTTTCAGAGGTTGATACCAGTTGGATCTTTTTATCAGGCGATGAATTCTGATAATGCCAAAAGTCTGGATCATTAATATAATAGATATCGGATGTTCTGAACAGGTATTTGTTGTCGGTCACCATGGATGTGGTAATAATTACTTCGTAATGTCCACTTGGTGGCCCTACTGCTACGAAAAAATCGAGTACTCCTGCTGCTGCAATAGTCTGAATTTGCCACGGTGCGCTACGAAGCACAGCAACGCCCGTAGCAAGCACAGTTAGTAGTCCAGGCTGTATTGTATGGCGGGGCGTGCGGTGATAAACAACCTGTACTTTGTAGTTGAGTTTAATGTCGGATAATTCATTTGTACTGCTTGTAGGAACGCCAATGTGAACGAGTCTAGTGATAAGAAGGTCTCGAAAACCTTCATTGAAAAGCGTTGTGTCACCCTGTTCACACGGTGCAGCATCAGAACCACAGGTTGTTTTCACATAGACAGCTTTGTCCATGTAGTCGCTGAGTATTAATTTGTTGTTAATCTGATTGGCCACATCACTTGCAAGAACATCCCAATGGTGAGCCGCCTGCATCTTTTGCTGCTCTGTATAGGCGTAGGAGGAATACATGGGAATACTTGAACAACCACTAACAGCAAAAAATAGGAAAACGGTGAGGACTACACGTATCATTGTATACCTTTGATGTGAAAGTGTGAAGAAACAAATTAGATCTGTTTATTACAAGACCATCATTTTTGAATGGATATTAATTGTATCGGATAGTAGAAAGAAAAACTAAAGCCTATTTTATATATTTGCCTATCAAAATATGGTGGTCTGTTCTGAACCCAATTTAAATAATTGTACCCATTATACTCCATGAGCATTGATCTTCACACACATTCTTGGTTCTCGGATGGAACTAAAAGTCCTACAGAACTGGTACAGCTTGCTGCTAATAGTGGGGTATCAGCCCTTGCAATTACAGATCATGACACCATGGCCGGAGTAGCTGAAGGGATGGCGGCAGGGCTAGATTATGATGTTGAAGTTGTGCCAGGGCTTGAATTAAGTGTAATCCATAAGGGGATATCATTACACATACTCGGTTATTATACTGATCCTGTTGAAGAAAATATTGCCACAGCACTTTCAATTATACAGGAAGCAAGGGAAGGGCGAAACGAAAAAATCATAACAAAATTACAGGATTTTGGGATTGATGCAACCATTGAAGAACTGAAAATCATTTCGGGGAGAGGACAAACAGGCCGTCCCCATATTGCACGACTTTTGATTAACCATGGTTTGGTTAGTTCTATGCATCAGGCATTTAATGACTATCTAAAAGAAGGCAGAAAGGCATATGTTCCACGATTTGCATACAGTGCTAAGGAAGCGATATCGTTTATCACAGGAGCTGGTGGAATAGCTGTTCTTGCACATCCGATCCAGCTAGACAAGACACTCAATTCTCTTGCAACACTGCTTCCTGTATTGAAATCATACGGCTTGGGTGGCATCGAAACCTACTATCCGACCCAATCAAAAAAGAATAGAAAACGTATTCGAAAATTTGCCGATGAAAATGACTTACTGCTCACAGGTGGCAGTGATTATCATGGCGATATTCGGCCTGGTACGCGTCTGGCTGGTGGCAGTAATGTGTATGTTTCTCCTAAATTACTGGAGAATATGAAAATCCGACTAAATATGGGTAAACATTCGGGGTCGGTTCAAAAATAGGCTCAACCACTGAACTGTAAATGTTTGGATAGTGCCCCATCTTCGCTTGATCCGGCCTGTGAACTATATTGGTTCATATGTGAACAGGCCGGATCAAGCGAAGATGGGGGGCAAGCCGAATATTTACAAATATGGCAGTATAACCTTTGCGTGATATTATGTATTCAATACTAATTGTTGATGATGAACCCAATTATCTAGTTGTCCTCTCGGCTCTGTTAGAAGATGATGGCTATGAGGTATTCACTGCTTCATCTGGACTGACTGGAATGGATCAGGTGCGAGATGTGGATCTGGATCTGGTAATTACAGATATGCAGATGCCTGAAATGGACGGCCTGCAATTTCTTCATGCAATTAAAAAAAGTAATTCAGACCTTCCTGTCATAATGATTACAGCCTTTGCAGAAGTTGATAAAGCAGTGGCGGCAATGCAGGCCGGTGCCTACAACTACTTGGCTAAACCATTTTCAAACGATGAACTTCTAGTCAATATCAAAAAAGCTGTAAATCATTATTCGCTTATAAAAGAAAATAGCAGATTGCGAAAAGCAATGCTCGATCGTGACGGGTATGCCGGAATGGTTGGAAAAAGTAAGCATATGCAGCAGGTGTATGAGTTAATAGAAAAGGTTGCGCCAACACCTTCATCGGTTCTCATTACAGGTGAAAGCGGGACTGGAAAAGATCTGGTGGCAAAAGCTATTCATTACAATAGTCCTCGTGCCGACAAGCCGTTTATCACAGTAAATTGTACTGCACTTGCAGAAGATCTTTTAGAACGGGAGCTTTATGGACACGAAAAAGGAGCCTTCACAGGTGCAGTTTCCATGCGTAAAGGTCGCTTTGAAATGGCTGATGGTGGTACGTTATTTCTTGATGAAATCGGAGAGATTCCTCTTGCCTTACAACCGAAATTGTCGAGGGCTATCCAAGATAAATGTTTTGAACGTGTTGGGGGGAGCACAACGTTACACGTTGATGTGCGCATTATAAGTGCGACGAATAAAGATTTGAAGGAAGAGGTAAACAAAGGGGGTTTTCGTGAAGACTTGTATTACCGTTTGAATGTAATTTGCCTGGGCTTGCCAGCACTAAGAGAGCGCCAAGACGATATTCCTCTACTAGTGGATTATTTTGTAAGGAGCATGGCAGATCGATTTGGAAAAAATGATCTCGGTATAGAAAAAGATGCTATGAGGTTACTAGTCAGCCTGCCGTGGGAAGGGAATGTGCGGGAACTCGAAAACACCATTGAACGAGCTGCAATCCTCTGTAATGACAATATTATTAGAAGTGATGATGTGCAACCGGAATCTCTTGGAAGCGATAAACAGAAGACTTTTGGGACAGAATTAGACATAGGACAACTTGTTCCCGAGGGTGCCGAATTAAATGATGTGCTGTATGCCATTGAAGATAGGATGCTCAATCGGGCACTAGAAGACACTTCTTACGTTCAGGCAAGGGCTGCGAACAAGCTGGGTATTACAAAAAGCTTGTTACAGTACAAAATGAAGAAGTATGGCATTAAAAAGAAAAAATAATTGGTAACTGGTAAATATTCGGCTAGCACCCCATCTTCGTTCGATCCAGCTTGTTCACATATGAACAAATATAGTTCACAAGCCGGATCAAACGAACCTGGGGCACTATCCAAACATTTACAATTCAGTGGTATGGGCTGTTTTGGACCCAACTCGAATATTTACGGTAACTGTTTAGCTGCACCCCATCTTCGCCCCTTTGGGCATTCTCACATAGCAAACTATGCTTCGAATGTCCCAATGAACGAATATGAGGCACATCTGAACAGTTACGGTTCAGTGTTTTACCAACTATCAGGTGGGAATTATACCAGGTACACATCGTAACGACTGTTCTTCATCTGTATGCAGTGTGTCG
>JAOZTO010000099.1 GCA_029942265.1 Desulfocapsa sp. | reverse complement strand
CACGATTTTTTTGTTTGCAATGAAAAATAATTTCACATATGATTATTAAAGGATCAATTACGAAAATGAAATTAGTTTTAGATGCCCATTAAAGACACAGGATTTATATGTATACAATCTTAGCGTATGCAATTCCAGCAGAAAGTCATGATATCTTCCATGTTGCATTAGGTGATAAGGCAAATATAAAATTTTGTTCTAGTCAGGAAAATCTTTTTGCAGAATTGACGGGCAATGAATATGACCTTCTATTTCTTTTTATTAAGAATACTCAAGCAGATATATCACTCCTTGATGCAGTTTCTAAACGTATTCCTCATGTTCCAATAATTTTCATAAGCGAAGAAGAAAATCCTGAAATAGTGGTGAAGGCACTGAGAAGCGGAGCCTTTGATTATCTCTCTTATCCTGTATCTGTTTTTCGTATAGAGGTCGCAACAGGCAAGGCTTTTGAAAATAAAGCCCTGCGGCACGAAATCGCCTATCTGCGGCACAAACAAAATATTGTGTACCATTTTAGTGATGTGGTAGCATACAGTCCTGTGATGAAAATGGCCTTGAAGAGTTTGGAAAAATTTGCAAAGACAGATTCCACCATTCTTATAACTGGAGCTACAGGAACTGGAAAAAGTTTTCTTTCAGGTACTGTGCATTATAATAGTCCACGAAAACAGAAACCTTTTATCAAAATTAATTGTGCAAATATTCCAGAAGATCTACTTGAATCAGAATTGTTTGGTCACGAACGGGGGGCCTTTACCAGTGCAGTAAAACTCCGTATAGGACGTTTTGAACAGGCAAGTGGCGGGACACTGTTCCTTGATGAAATTGGTGATATTAGCCTTGAACTTCAAACAAAATTATTACGAGTTTTAGAGGAAAAATGTTTTGAACGAGTGGGGGGGAATAAGACAATATTTGCAGATGTTCGTATTATTGCCGCGACCAATAAGGATTTACAGGATCAGATAGCTAAAGGAAAATTTAGAGAAGATTTGTATTACAGAATCAATGTTCTTCCAATTCGTTTGCCAGACTTACAGGAGAGAAGAGACTGTCTGCTACCCCTAGCAAAATATTTTTTAAACAAATATGCAACATCTCTTGGGAGCAGTGCTCGTGGTTTTACAGATAAGGCACTTGATCAAATACAAGAGTACAGTTGGCCTGGAAATATCAGACAACTCGCGAACACAATAGAACGTGCTGTAATTCTTGAAGATGATGTTTTGATAGATGTCACCAATTTATCATTACCCACAGAAAAGAGTGTGCAACCACTCATAGTATCTGAGGATAATGAGAAACAGAGTTCATTGCTTGGACAGGAAAAAGAACTGATTATAGCAGCTCTTGATGAGAGTCTGTGGGTACAGAAGATAGCTGCTGAAAAACTTGGGGTGAGTCCTCGGGCATTGAACTATAAGATTAAAAAATTTGGTATTACGCATTCTAACTGGCGGAAGCACAAATAAATGCAACTCTTTACCGTAATCCAGCAATAAACGATCCCACCATTTCTGTACCTTCGGTGTCCACAAGTGTTATCGTGCGTGATCCAATTACAGCCATATCAGCTTTGCCCTTAAGTACATCGATATCTTCTTTATTTTGAATACCAAAACCGACAGCTAATGGTAAGTCTGTGGCAGATCGACATCTTGCCAGATAGCTGTCAAAATCTTGTCCCAATTCAGATTTTTTTCCAGTGACTCCGCGCCTTGCAGCACAGTAGATAAATCCGTTTCCGTATCCTGCCAGTTCTTTCATACGTTGATCTGTTGAAGTTGGTGTGTATATAAGAATTGGAGAAATCTGATATGTTTTGGCAAATTCGAGAAATGATTCAGCCATTTCAGGAGGAAGATCGGGAATTATTAAACCTTTGATGCGATTTTTAGCTGAACGTTTGAAAAAGGCCTCTTCCCCATATGCAAAAATAATATTATAATATGTCATAAAAAGAAATGGTATATCATACCGTTGAGTCATTTCTTCTGCAAAGACAAAACATTCTTCAACTGTGGTGCCTGCTGCAAGTGAATCCTGATTAGCTTTTAATATAACAGGACCGTCTGCCATGGGTTCTGAAAATGGAATTTGCATTTCAATACAATCAACACCATTTGTAACCATCTGTTGAATGACTTCACGATTTACGTCGAATGAAGGATATCCCAGTACAATATGGGTTATGAGAAGGATGTCTTTTGTATCTAATTGTTTTCGCAATTGCTGTTCAAGTATCATATGGATGTTCCTAATGTATCGGTGAAAGAATAGTTACTGTTGTAAATATTCTTTACCACGATCAATGATAAATTGTTTCCATGATGGATCATCAAAGGCGTGAGCAATGGTGAATATATCTTTATCGCCACGACCTGATTGATTGATGATGATTGCATCTTCGTTCGCAAGTTGTCCAGCTTCCCTGAATGCACCTGCGAAGGCATGAGCGGATTCGAGTGCTGGAATTATCCCCTCAAGTTTCATCGTAATATCAAGCGATTCCATCACTTCGTCATCTGTTGCAGACTCAAAACGAACCTGTTTCTTTTCCCACAGATCACTTAGGATTGGTGATACTCCAACATAATCAAGTCCTGCAGCAACGGAATGGGTGGGTTTCATCTGGCCGTCGGAATTTTGTAAAAACATGGTTTTATAGCCCTGCGCAACACCTGGCATCGCATCAGGATTTGAAAGACGTATAGCATGTGCCCCGGATTCAGCACCGTGTCCACCAGCTTCTACACCAATGAGTTCTACATCAGGCTCTTCAAGGAATCGCTTAAATATCCCCATGGCATTTGATCCTCCACCGACACAAGCGTAGATTTTTTTTGGCATTTTTCCGTGATAGTTTAAAATTTGATCAGCAGCCTCAATACCAATTATGGATTGAAACCAAGCAACCATTTCAGGAAAAGGGGCAGGACCACACGCAGTTCCAAAGACATAATGGGTATCATCGACATTAGTGACCCAATCGCGGAAAGCCTCATTGATAGCGTCTTTTAGTGTGCGCGAACCGTCTTTTACAGGAACCACAGTGGCGCCCATCTTTTCCATCCAAAACACATTTGGGCGTTGGCGAAGTACGTCTTCTTCGCCCATGTAAATAGTGCATTCCAATCCAAATTTCGCAGCCATTGTGGCTGTTGCCATGCCATGTTGTCCAGCACCAGTTTCAGCAATGACTCGTTTTTTTCCCATTCGTTTAACGAGCAATCCCTGCCCCATAACATTATTGGCTTTATGAGCACCCGTGTGGTTAAGATCTTCTCTTTTAATATATATCTTGGCACCACCAAAATGAGCACTGAGGTTTTCAGCATATGTCAGTGGTGTTGGCCGACAGGAGTAGGTCGACATAAGATGCAGATATTCTTGCCAGAAATCAGGGTCATTGCGGCACCTTGTGTATTCTGCAGTTAATTCCTGAAAAGTTTGATGTAGCACTTCGGGAATGTACGCTCCTCCCCAGTTTCCAAAAAATCCGTTTTTATCCATCTTAACTCCATTTTTATAACAAAGTACTAAAACAAATCTGCAAACTAACCGATAAAAGTAGTATGCAGTATTTCACAACACATTATATAAACACCACAATCAGGGAGCGATTATGAGTATGCAAAGCAAAGTGACGCAACAGCCATCAATTCAATCAGAAAATGTATTTACATTCCCAAAAGGTATTCCAGGATTTGAAGAATACACTACTTTCAAAATTTTTCACAAGGAAGATGGTAAAAATTCAGCGTATTGGCTTGAATCCTGTGAAACACCTGTTGTGACCTTCACTCTTGTTGATCCAACAGCATATGATTTGAATTATGATATTTACCTTGATGATATTGAGCAAAAAACCATAAAAGCAGATAATCCATTAGATATTGGTGTGTTTCTTATGTTGAAGAAAAAAGACACTACAGACACTTCTCAACTAGGTGCAAATATTGGTGGCCCTTTGGTTATTAATGTTCATGAACAACTGGGACTGCAAAAAGTATTAAAACGTCAATCGGCAGTTACCGAGCATTAAAACAACGATTGTAGTTGTTGTCTGCACACAAGGGCGAAATCTTCAGGGTAATGTCCGTTGATGTATCGTAACTGTGTCTCGCTGAATGCTCCAGGTGATTGGGGAAGACGAGGCTGGAAACTGTAGAGTAAATGTTGTCCTGTTTCCCCAGAACGACCCATTCGTTTGGAATACTCGATGGATGTAACCATTGTGGCTCCAAGCCCGTTTAATGCTTTTTGTGCAAAAAATATTCCCCTGTTTAATGACATCCTTGAAGCAGTATCAGCTTCAAGGATGTTACCAATTATGTCTCCTGCGGTATTCGTCAATGCGATAAGTTGTAATTCCCATTGAGAAGTTTGTGCTTTGGGAACAAAAAGCATGACGTGCTCATCTTCCCACACAATAAGGTCTGCTTCCAGGTCGGTTTTTCCGTCCATTCGAACATTGTTTCTGATACAGAAAAGATAATCGACGAAAAAAGATGTGTTATGTTCAGTATTATATAAACGCATCATCTCAGCAACCATATCACCGCAGGCAAATGAGTTTATTTCACCAACTGCTGTGTTCATATTTCCTGCAAAACCCTCTATAGTTTCAGGAAGCATTGCATATTGTTGATGAACTTGTTGATGTGATGCATGGAGTCTGTAACCGGTTGGAGAATAGTCAAATCCGAAGTTCCAACCCCATAATGTAGCTGTGTTTGAAAGATTTGTTGATTTAGTAATCTTACTAATAATTGATTGCCTTAGTGTCTCAATAGATTTTTCAGAGAGTATATTTTTACTTGCATCTGTTTGGATGCCAAGATCACTTGCCAAACGTACAAAACTCCTTTGATAGTAGAGGTGACGCAAACCCGTCATATCTGCTTCTGATAAACAGCTGATAGAATATCGAATGGCATCATCTGCCATATTTGCAGCGTAATGACCTTCAGCAATATACGAATTACTTCTTAGGTACTCGAAAACATGAGTTTCTTTTTCATCTTTATATTCACCAACAATTTCACTTTTCCCTTGTACTCCTGGGCGTAAAACCATAATAAGTTTGTAGCTGTCAGGAAGATCCGGGTTATTGGCAACTGCTTCAAATAATGCGTGATTGTGAATGACGGCGTCTGTTTTTCCTCGGGTGTTTACTTTGTATTCCAGTCCCTTAGGGATACCGTCGGAATCTTTTTTTATGGTACAACTATGCTCGGCTAGTTGAATAAGATCAGCAGAATCTGTTGAGGTGGTAGCAAGAGCAAGTAGCAGGGGAGGGGGTAACTTTTTAAGAAGAGCTGGGGCGATTTGTTCGTGAATAAGGAAATCAGTAAAAGAAAGAGTTGGCTTAGGCGGAAGTTGGATACGTTCTGGGGTAAGGGCATTGGTATCGGCCCATTTTTTGTTTATAAAGGTCGATCCTTTAAATGAAAAAGGATTTGCCACTTCAAAAATCCAATCTGCTTTGGCGACTATTACATCTGTTTCCGGAAAATTAGCATTGTTTGAAATCGAGGAACCGGAGCTTGTCGTCCCAAGAGAGACAATATTGTTATGAGTCCTTAAATTTTTAGTTACGTATCCAGGCTTATGAATACCAAAAATAAATTGTTTTCCTGGGCTTACGCAGCTTCTAGTAGTCATATTAAATATTTAAAAATTCATCAAAATTTGTTGTTAGTTTTATCCTTATAAATACCAAGTGCTTCCTGATATACGGCAGATCTGGACAGCCCAAGGTCAGTTGCAATTTTCCGGCAGACATCCTTCATGGACATGGAAGTATTTTTTTTGTACCATACAATAAGGTCGTGAGTATTCGACCCTTCTGCATGCAGTATTTCACCAGGCTCAACGATTAAAACAAATTCCCCTCGATTATTCTGGGCAGTAGCGTGACCAAGGAGGTTTTTAATAGTATCCTGTTTAAAGTCTTCATATTTTTTTGTGATTTCTCGGCCCCATAATGCGTTCCGATTCCCCATGATTGTGAGAATATCAGTGAGTAGGCTGGCAATTCGGCGAGGTGATTCATAAAAAACGATGGGCCATTGAAAATCTTTTAGTGATGTGAGAAGAGTCCTTCTATGAGCTTTTTGGGAAGGTGCGAATCCTAAAAAAAGAAAGTGCGGGGCGCTCAATCCAGAAACAGAGAGAGCAGTGGTTATGGCAGAGGCTCCTGGGATTGGTACTGTTGTGATACCAGCAGCTCGGGCACAGGTAACGAGTACCGCACCTGGATCGGAAATACCTGGAGTGCCTGCATCTGATACAAGAGCAATGGATTCGCCACCGAGGAGTCGTTTAACAAGCTGGGCAGATCGCTCAGTTTCATTCTCCCGATAATAACTGATTAATGGGGTTGAAATGTTGAAATGAGTGAGGAGTTTTCGAGTGTGTCGAGTATCTTCAGCTGCAATTAAATCGACATCACCAAGCACACGAAGGCAACGCAGGGTGATGTCTTCAAGGTTACCGATGGGAGTAGCAGCAACATAAAGGGTCCCAAGGATTATGTCGTTGTTTTTACCCATTTTTGTGATCAACTATTGTTTACTTTTGGGTTTTGGAATAATAAGATTTAAGAGCACACCAAGGATACCAGCTAAGCCAATTCCTTTGACAGTAAAATCTCCTGCAGAAAAGCTCATTCCACCGATTCCCATCACGAGAATAAGGGAAACAATGATAAGATTTCTTGGTTCAGTAAGATCTTCCTGAGATCGCACGAGAGTACTTAACCCAACAACTGTAATGGCACCAAACAGCAGAAGCATAATACCACCCATAACAGGAGATGGTATAGTTTGCAGAAGTGCGCCAACTTTGCCAACAAAGGCAAGGGCAATGGCAGTTAGTGCCGCCCAGGTCATTATCGCAGGATTAAACGTTTTTGTGAGGGTCACAGCACCGGTTACTTCGGAATACGTTGTATTGGGAGGACCACCGAACATGGCTGCAAAGCTTGTTGCTATACCATCGCCAAACATTGTTCGATGAATGCCGGGATCTTTAATATAGTCTTTCTTTGTTACCGACCCAATGGCAAGTATGTCACCAAAATGTTCAATTGCTGGTGCTATGGCAACAGGCACGATAAAAAGAATAGCCTCAAGATTCCAGACAGGATAAGTAAAGGACGGCATTGCAAACCATGGTGCATCTTTAACTGGTGTGAAATCAACAAGTCCTAATGGGATTGAGATGATATAACCGGCAGTTATTCCGCAAAGAATAGGAATCAGTTTGAACATTCCTTTACCAAGAAGCGACACGGCAAGGGTTACAGCAAGTGAAGTGAGAGCGACTATTAAGGCTGTATTTCTTGGTACAAGTTCAAAGGAACCATCCCCAGTCATACCAGTAGCCATAAACACAGCTACCGGAGCCAGAATTAAACCAATGACCATGATAACAGGGCCTGTCACGATTGGGGGCAAAATTTTGTGAAGAACATCACTTCCCTGATAATAAATAAGAACGGAAAGTAACATATAAAAAATACCAGCAGCTAGTAAGCCACACATGGTACCAGCGATTCCCCAGGTTTGAACTCCGTAGATAATAGGTGCGATAAATGCAAAAGATGATGCAAGAAAAATGGGTACTTTACCTTTGGTTACAATCTGAAAAAGCAGGGTACCAGCCCCTGCAGTAAAAAGAGCAACATTTGGGTTAAGACCTGTGAGTAAGGGGACAAGTACCAATGCCCCAAGTGCAACGAAAAGCATTTGTGCACCAAGTATGAAGTCCTTACCTCTTAGATTGTAGTCACTATCAATTTCCTGTGGTTCCATAGTATTTTTCCTGAATATTTTAAGGATGATGGCGTTGTAAAAACTCTCTATATGCGAGGTGCGCATTTATGAGTCCGTTGATTTAATAGCATTTTGGTTCGATGTCGAGATAAATGGA
>JAOZTO010000098.1 GCA_029942265.1 Desulfocapsa sp. | reverse complement strand
AAAACCGGACAAGATAATTGTCGCGAACCGGACAAAGTAATTGACATTTAATACAAGGTCAGAGATCAGTGGCTTTGCCTTCTGATTGGAATTGCAAGATGAACAAATTGGAGTCATATGTATGTTTAATCTGCATCATATCCTTGGTCAATTGCCTACAGCTTTCAGCAACCCCTGAGGATTATGAGGCTTAATATTACACGGGAGCATATTGAAAGTTCACGGTTGGTGAAGTGGAATGGAGTGTGGTTAATCTGGCGCTTACATTTTGCCAACTATCGTATACTCTCTTCTAAGTAATAAAGTTCATAAGCTGTTGATTATGCTGCTTGTGTGCTTTTTTTGTTACTTTTTTTCAATAAATGCTGGGTTTTTCCTGGTTAGGATACTGAAGTTACGATAATTCTAAAGAATAAACGATTATGCGCTATTGATGATCGCCCAAGAGACTGGGCTCCTACGCTCCTAACATCTTCTCGTTAGCCTTGGAGGGAATATGGTAGAACCCTTTTCAAGGCAATGAATTCTGCTATAATCTTTTGCACGAAGAGTATGTCCAAACTATCCCAATATTAACGGCACTAATTATGGATATTGTCTGCATTCTTAATGTGTTGTCTTGTCTACAATTGTCTCTTATTGTCACATCCATAGCCTTCGAAGGAGGTGTTGTAGGCCCCTGTCTTCAGGGCGATGTGTTTCGAGCAAAAGCCCCCTGCAATTGAATCGATATATTTTACTCGTCAGAAGACAAAGGGGATGGAAAAGGAGTACCAAGTTCCCAGGCAAACTGGCGCAACAGGATACCAAGATCAGCAGTTGTTCGCATAAAAAGATTTTTTGAGTCAATTAGACGATTTTTACTGGTGAGCAAATCCTGCATCGAAGTCTGTTTAATCTGATATGACTTAAGCGATAGTCGGACAATTTCCTGCTGCTGCTGTAAATGGATTTGTTGTTTCCTGAATATATCCATTAGGCTGGTAATTGTCTTTTTCTTGTTAGCGATGGAGTTTACTGTTCTCAAGATTGTTGAGAATTCTTGAAGGGAGGTAATCTCAGATGCCATATCCCTTGTTTTCATGCTGCTGAATAGTGTTCCGCCACTGAAAAGGGGTACACTTAAAACAATGCCGACTGATCCTTCTCCGCTGTAATCACTGAGTTCAGTATCATCTTTTCTGTCAATTTCACCTCTGACGAAGAGTGACGGCCATTCCTGCTGGGTATATTTTTCCGATTTTGTTTTACCAAGATTTCGTTCAAGGATGATTTTTTTGTAAAGAAGACTGTTAGCAATAAAGAACTCCCGTAATGCTTCATCTGTCTCAGAATCAGCCAGAAAAGGCTGCATGGTATTGATACCTGTTGTGAGTTTTGAAAAACTGTTTATACAGCCTGCTGTTCTTTCCTCATTGCTGAGTAGTTCTATCAGCCAGTACCACGTTGGGCTTTGTTCAGGGATAGCTGTAAAGTCCAGTAAATCTCGGAATGTGGTGTCTCTTCTCTGTTCGTTAAGTTCTTTTCTTGCTTCAAGCTCTTTTAAATTTGCCTGGGCTCGTAGTAACTCCAGTTTTGTCTGATCCCGTAAATCGTAACCGCGTTGAATTTTGCTCACGTGTTCATTGGAAATGAGAATTGAATTTTCAAGATTATGCAGATTGTAGCAGGCGACCATATAGTTTGCAAGCAACTCATGTAGACGTGAATCAAGTTCGCGGGTTGCAATCTCAAGAGCATTATCTGCAAGTTGAAATTCTATATTTGAAATATCAACGGTTAAGGCAAGAGATCGGCGATAGAGTGGGATGTCAAGGTCAAAAGCCCAGTCTGTTGTGTTTTCTCCATCGCTATAGATATCTTCTGACTCAGTGGCATCAGGAGGCGATTGGTTTATTCCATTTGAGGAGAAGTCTTTGTTTAGAGCATGATTCTGGCCAACTTCAAAGTCAAGTTGAGGGGAGTATCGTTTGGCCAGTGCAGTATATTGCTCTGAAGTTTTTTGTTCTTTAAGTGTTCTTGCGACCTGAATATCAGGAGACTGTTCCCACGTTTGTGTAAAGAGAGCTTTGTATACTTTGAGAATGTCAGGCTCGGTACGCATCTCATTAGAACTGAAAAATTCATTTGTAGCTTGGGCTATTAATGTATCTTGTTCTTTTTGAGGCTTTAGGAGAATGCTGTTAAAAGCAGACGTTTCGGTCTGAAAACTTTGTAGATGAATGGATGTGGCGCACGCATTTTGAGGGAATAATAATATCCCTGCCATGCAAAAAAAGAACAGATATGGCATTGCTATGGAGAAAGACCAACACCGTATTGTGGTCGAAATATGCGTGTGTATGTTTATCAAAAGTATGCAAAAGACCTAGTGGATAGAGTATCTGATTGAAATGCTAATAAATAATTTAATAATACAGAACAATACGATAGTCAAATATATTATTTCAGAACTCTATCTATAAAAACACTCTCGCTACTTTCATAGCCCTCAATGATCAAGAAAAAATACAATTATTCCATGATGCATTCTGACAAACTGTCAGGTTGTTAAATGGGTTTGTTTCATCCTGCACCGTTTGCGTCAACCTGTTCAGGTTCTGGGGAGAGGTCTTCCTGAATTGCGTCCACATCATTTAACCCTGCATCATCCGCTTCAGCCTGATCATCAGCATCTGCTACATCAATTTCTTCAACAGAGGCCATTTCTTCAGCATCTACAGTAGTTTCATTTGCTGAAAATTTATCCAGAGGAGAACTTTCTTTTGATTCATTATCTGCTGATGCTGAGAACTTTTCCAGGCCGCTATCTTCTTTGTCCGATTCGGATGATTCTGCTTCTTTTGTTTCCTCTTTATTGTCCTCAGCAACGCTGATGTGCAAGTTGTCGGTACTTAGAGATGTTTCTTCCTGTTGATCGGTAGATTTTTCGACTTCTGTGTCCGCAGGTGTTGCCAGTTCTTCTTTTGCTTGGTCTGGTTCTGTTGACTTCTCTGTGTCGTCTGTATCTTGAGCAAGATCCGCATTACTTGTAACACTATTTGTTGTTCCGCCATTACTCTCGGTGGCAGTAACGGTTCCGCTTATTGAGTTGAGAGCATTTGTGGGGATTTCATTATCAGAAACCAGAGTAATATTTGCAGGAACTCCAGATTCTGCGGTTACAATAACTTCGCCATCTGTAACGACTAATACGTTTCCATCGCTATCTTTCACCGTTGCGCCATCAGGGACTGACAGTGTAACATCGGATAAAGATTCGCTTCCGTCACTATCGGTTAATTCGGCATTGATACTGACTTGATATTCGTATGTCAGGGGGGTGCTTTCTGCTGTTCCGATAGTAACGGTCTCATCAGTAAACTGAATAGTTTCGATATTGCTGATCGTTGCGTCAAAATCGCCATTGGCAACAGTTGTTTCTCCCACAGTGTCGATTGATTGTACCGAATAGGAGCCATCCCCATTTATTGAAATGTCATAGTCTTCTTTGTTACCGTCTATAACAAAAGTATCATTTGCGCTTCCACCGTCTATGGTGTTGCCGGTGGAGTTTCCTGATTTACTGATAATATCATCTCCTGCACCTAAGCTATATGACTGTCCATCAGCATCTTCTTTTAATATCACGTTCTCGTTATATTCGTCGCCTTTTATATCTACCGCAGCAACGGTTATGGCTAATGTAGGGGCAGAAGCAGTAGTGTCATCAAAGATTCCTGTCACATTTACAGTTACATTTGCTGTGGATTCACTGATACCATCGCTTGTGGAGTAAGCAAAGCTAACATTCTGCTTGTCACCGTCATCCATTTCCTGTAAATAACTGCTGGGTGTAAACTTGATTTGTCCATCAGCGGCAGTTGCTGTTCCTAAAGTGTTGCCACTCTTATCTGCAATGGAAATCTCCTGGCCGTTTTCTATATTTTGCCCATCTACTTTGGTGATGGACAAGGGATTGTTCTCAGCATCTGTATCATTTGCAAGAACGTCAATTGTTATACTACTGTCTTCGTCTGTGGTGGCTGTATCATCTGTTGCAATTGGACCAGAATTTTCAAACAGAGTGCTGATGTCTTTGGTTTCATTCACCCATTTGCCGTTGGAACCTTTGTAAGAAAAGTTAACATTTTCCACCCCGTCTACAGTATCTGTTCCTTCGTTGTATTTGGCCTGTTTGCCATCTCTTGTATCTGTAACAGTGACACTTCCATCATCATTTTTTTCAAAAGTGTAATTTTCTACAGCAGATGTATAGCGTACGGTGTCTGTTCCTTCACCACCTTGGATGGTATCGTTGCCTGTGCCGCCTCTAAGCATGTCATTGCCTGCACCGCCGGTTAGTATGTCATCACCACTGCCGCCAGACAGGTAGTTGTTATTGTCATCGCCGGTAAGGTTGTCGTCACCTCTTGAGCCGATTATGCTCTCAAAATTTGAGATAGTGTCGCCTTCTGCTTCTCCTCCGCTTGCTGTGTTTGTGGAGAGGTCAACATTCACACCAGTTTTTCCACCATACGCAAGTGTGTCTCTTCCTTCCCCGCCATCAAGTACGTCGGCTCCGGAACCGCCAGCTACAGTATCGTTACCCGCACCGGCGTTTATGGTGTCATCTCCGCTACCGCTATTAATAGTGTTCTTGCCATCTGTACCGGTTAACGTATCGTCTCCTTTTCCGCCTGTCACATGTTCAAAGCTAGAGATGGTGTCTCCTTCAGCATCTCCGCCACTGACTTCATTTGTGGCAAGATTAACTGAAACAGCTTCTTTTGATGAGGAATAATTGACTCTATCACTGCCTTCTCCACCGTCCAGGGTGTCTGCTCCTGAATCACCATAAACGGTGTCATTCCCAGTACCGCCCTGCATGGTGTCGTCTCCCTGGCCGCCGTATAATCTGTCGTTTCCTGCGCCACCATCTATGGTATCGTTTCCTTTTCCACCCTTAAGATAGTTGCTGGAGGTGTTGCCGGTAAGGGTGTCATCGTGGTCTGAACCAGTAACTCGTTCAAAGTTAGTGAGGATATCTCCAGCTGCATCGCCACCGCTTTGAGCCTCTGTTTGTGATAAATCCACATCAACAGCTTCATCCGAGTCCGTGTAGTCGATGGTGTCAGTTCCCTTTCCGCCATCAAGAACGTCAGCGCCACCACTTCCACTTACTGTATCTGTGCCGTCGCCATAAAAGACATTGTCATCATTTTCACTGGTACTTACATTTTTGTTGCTTTTATTGGTATGGAGTTCAGCTGATACTGAAGTTTCAGAGATACTGCTGCTGTTTCCATAGTTAAACGCCTGTGCTGTTAGGGTGATATCTCCAGTTAAAGCACCATCTTCGGTGGTGAATGACCAGTTTCCTTCACTATCAGGCTGTGCGATTCCAACCAGTTCCTCTCCGTTAAATATTTTTACATCAGAGGTGTTTGCATCTGCGGTACCATTTACCTGCATGCCAAGTTTTCCGGTGGCATCTGTTATGGAGTCATTTATTGCTGGTTGTCCTGGGGTTTCGTAGGTTTGTGTAATATCCGGTACTTCCCGTTCCTGTTCTTCCCCGTTAGCATCGGTATAGATAAAGAGAACGTTTTCTATTTCATCTATGGTGTCAACTCCATCCAAGTTTTGATCAGCATCTCTGGTGTCGGTAACTGTGGTTGTTCCGTTGTCATTTTCTGTGAAGGTATAATCTGTGGGGTGACCGTGAAGAATAAGAGCATCTGTTCCGACTCCCCCATGAATAATGTCATCTCCTGCACCGCCATCAATCATGTCGTTACCTGCACCACCTGACAGAATGTCGTCTCCGGCATTTCCAGTCAACCTGTTGCTGTCATCATTTCCGGTTATGGTGTCGTCATGCTGTGTACCAACGATATTTTCAATGTTTGACAGTGTGTCGCCTTGTGCGTCACCGCCAGTCATCTCATTTGTGGCAAGATTTACATTTACACCTTCCGTGCTGTTTGCATCGTCGTATGAAACAGTGTCTGTACCTGCTCCCCCGTCGATAGTGTCGGCTCCAGCGCCACCTTTGATAAAATCATTTCCGGCACCGGCATCTATTATGTCATCGTTGTCTTCTCCGTAGAGAGTGTCATGTCCGGCACCTCCAAAGAGGTGTGAGCTGTCTTCACCTATGGTGCCAGAAACGTCGTTGTCATTAGATTCAACATCTACTGTGAGGGTGTTTGATGCAGCGCTTGGTGTGTCTCCATTATATGATTTTGCAGTTAATTCAACTTCTCCAGACAGATTACCGGTAATGTCATCACCCGATAAGTTCCAATTACCGTTTTCATCTGAAGTAGTGCTGCCAACCAATTTGTTTCCGTTAAATATCCGTACTTCCGTTTCAGCGGAGACAGTACCGGATATTGACATATCCAGTTTTCCGGTAGTATCTGTGATGGTATCTATTGTGGGAGTGTCGGAAATTTCCTTAACATCGTTTACAGCAATTGTAATATTTTCAGTTGAGCTACTACCGTCGCTGGATGTCGCCTTTACTATGATATCGTGGGATGTGGCTGCTTCGTAATTGAGTGCGTCGTCTTTGGCGACTGTAACTTCTCCAGAATCAGAATCAATTGCAAAGCGACCGCCTGCATTATTGCTGAGCGAGTAACTGATACTATCTTCAGAGTCCGCATCGATTGCTGATGCTGTGATACCTGTTTTTGTTCCTGCCGATACATTCTCATCAACGGAATTTTCTTGTGAATCGGAGTCTGTTAGCTGCGAAATGGTGTGGTCAACATCAACCGTAAATGAATCACTGGCCGTGTTGGAACTGTTCCCTGCCATGTCAGTTGCATTGGCTGTTACTTCGTAGTCTCCTTCCGCTAAAGTACTCTCTTCCGGAAGAGTTAGTTGCCATGTACCGTCACCGTTATTTGTGGCGTTGAAATTTGTATTGTCAACGGTGACGATTATGTCGGCGTTGGCGTCATCAATGGATCCACTGAATGTGGGAGTAACATCATCAGTACTTGTAATGTCAGCTATACTGAGGACTGGTCCCTTAGTATCTGTCATGTCTATCGTTGTTCCGTCGGCCAGGTTGATAGTCTCAAAATTTTCAACACTATCTCTGACGTCAGCCCATTCTTCTTTTGTAACACTGGTCAAATTAAGGGTGTCGCTGCCTTCGCCACCACCAACTGTGGAATTTGAGCTTATGTCACCTTCAATGGTTACGGTATCGTCTCCTGTACCTGTATTGATTGTTGATCCGTTTTTTACATCATCACCGATATTGACAGTATCATTACCAGCACCTGTATCAAGTATGGAACCCTCTTTGATGTCGTCACCAATACGTACTGTATCGTTACCAGCATTTGTGGAAACTGTTCGGCCATCTGCTATATCATCACCAATGGTTACTGTATCGTTGCCACTATGAGTTGAAAGGTTACCTACATAATCATCTGTCTCGACATTGTTTGAACTGTCGTTGATATCGCCTTTAATATGTATGATTTCGTCATCATCACTTCCAGTTACTTCTAAAGATACATTTGCAGTGTCTGTTGCTGTTCCATCGCTGATAGTATATTCAAAGGATACAGACTGGCTGTCGCCTTCATGCATGTTTTGTAGTGTTTCGTCCGGGGTGAATATAATTTTCCCGTTAATTACATTTGCACTTCCTTGAACCGTTCCATTTGAATCAGTGATGCTTACAGTGGAACCATTGTTTGCTACATCTTGTCCTTGAATTTGAGTGATGGACAGGGTGTCACCATCAATATCCTCGTCATTTCTCAGCACGTCCAGCGTGATTGAGTTGTCTTCATCAGTGGAAGCATTGTCATCGTTCGTTGCTGTTGGGGCGTCGTTAACGGCTGACATCGCAATGCTTGCACTTGTGGGAATATTACTTGTACCATCTGTCACATCATAATTTAATGTAACCTCACCATTAAAATCTTCTTTGGGAGTAAACAGAA
>JAOZTO010000097.1:3995-7961 GCA_029942265.1 Desulfocapsa sp. | reverse complement strand
TGCATACTCAACCATTGAAGAGAAACACTCGAAAAATTTACTTGAATCAATTTTTCATAGTCTACAATTACATCTTTTACCTCTTTCAAAACAAAATCAAACTCATCTAAAAGCAAGCTCTTCATTTCATCTGAAAAATTATTCATAGAACTTTTTGGAGATTTTGCATCTGCAATAAAGGCAGGGAGAAGGCCACTCCCTTGTCTAAAAATGCTCTTTAAAATCTCAGCGAGTGTGGCAAGTTCTTCAAAAAATGCCGAATAAGACTCTATGAAAATTAGTCCTTTGTATTTTTCCACCCAATCACAAAACTCCTCCTTACACAGTTCCGGATCCGTCAGCAGAATAGTAAGAAATGTATTTGTTCTAAAAACTGCATTAATTTCAGAGGTTGATTGCTTTTTGCATTTTATAGCTTGCTCGATTTTTTTCTGACAAACTTCAAACTTTTTTGATTCAGTCTTAATATCTCTTAATTCTGGAGCCTGTTTTAATGTTTCGCAATCAAGTTTGAACAAGTTAAATGAGTCATTTAAGAGTAAATAATTTATTTCATACCAATTCTTATTATAGCTTCTTTTCTTGAAATTTTTCCCTTCATTGTAAAAAAATCGTTGAAAAAAATAAGACACATTTTCTTCATCAGTCTTTTCTCCATCACCTTCTTCTACATCTAAAAAAAGACCATCTGTCCATTTTATCATTAACAAACAAGTCGCTAATTCTTTTAATTCATTTTTGATCCGCACTCGTCCAGCGTGTGCCTTTACAGCCTCTTTGAACTGTTTGAGTTCTACACATTCCACAAAAGAATTGTACAATTCATGAATCTCGGACTTCAAGATCGAATCGAGATCCTGTTCTCTCTTATATTTTTCCGAAATAAAGCCAGGAATATCAAATTTGATTTTCGGAGAAATTCGTTTTACAATGATATTTAATACATTTTCAATTTTATCTCTTATTTTATCGTTTTCAAAACTTTTCAGGAGACCATCAAGGGCAGGAACAGACTGATTCCCCTTAATAACTTTAACTTTCTGGATGAGGTAATAACTGTATTTTTGAAAAAGCTTCTGTTCAATTTCCCTCACAGAGGCAATTCGTCTTACAAAAACCATAGCTTTCTGTCTATTTATCATTAAAGTCAGCAGTTCGTTTACAAGGCTTTCCTGTTTGGGGTGGGGAGGATATTCTGAAAATTCTTTATTGTAAGAATTAACCAAGTCTTTGATTAATTTTTGATCTTTCGCCTCTCCACTTGATTTATCCTTAGTGGTTCCTTTTTCATATTCACTTTTGCCTGTAAAGCTCTCAAATCCAGCCAACATACCCATCTCAAAAGAATTGTTGCTTTTCGCCTTTAGTTCTTTGATAGTTTTATATTGTACCAGCCCAAGGAATGCAGCAGTTCTATTGTCACTTAAAGTTTGAATTTGAGGGATCTCCTGCTTATTGACATTGCCATATCTATGCTCATGGCGGTACCCGTTTCGGCTAAACTTTTTTCCATTTAAAGACAAGTGCATAACACCACGAATCATAAAACAATTGAGGTTTTTTTCAATAATCTTAGCCTGTTCTTCTGGGTCGTTTATGTTTTTGAAACGATTTTTTTCTAAAAAACAATCCAATTGAGCACTTATTTCAGTTAAACTATTATCAATAGGGGTGGCGGATAATAATAAAAGTTTTTTAACTTTTGGTTGGATTCTATTTTGAAGATATGGGAAGCTAGAAAACAATTCCTCATCTTCAGTACAAGCCCCGAGCAAACGTGAAACAACTTGATTTCTCGTTGAAACAGAATCACTTATCCCATGTTTGAAGTTATGAGCTTCATCAACAATAAGCAGATCTACTTCCGGCATCAGTGTATTTAACAGATACGCATAGGCCCTTTTTATAAGAATATTATTACTTTTGAATTTCAAAGTAATTTGATGAAATATTTCTTTTTGCTCCAAAGGTAGATTCTTTTCTAAGTTGTCAATCCATATATTATCACCTTCCTCTCCATAGGAAGCTACACTAAAGGATGGATTACGCATTAAAACATATCTTGCACCAGCACTTTCGAATGGGCTCAGTCGATGAATAATACTTTTCTGATTTAACACAGCAACGGGCTTACCAATTACCGACCTAACTCGATTATCCCTCTGGCGATAATTATTTGAGATAAAATTTCTTATCTCTTTCAACCATTTGAATTGTAGATTTTGCTTTGGAACAATGATCGTATCCAAATAGTTTGCAGGTGTAGGAGAAAAATAACGGAGTAAAGATGCAATCCCAATAGCAATATAGGTTTTTCCTAGACCAACCTCATCAGCAATATAAAGGAAATTGTTTTTCGGTTGATTAAGATGATTAAAGCCTTTTAACACTACTTCGAACTGCCTTTTAGCTACATCTGCATCAATGAATCCTTTCTCAGGGAAAGGGTTCATATCAATTATCTCTGCAGCTTTTTTTCTATTAAGATACATTTTTTAGCTCAGCTTCAATCCATTTAGTAAATTTATTATCAAAATTATCGACGCCTTTTAAATCTTTTCTAACTGTCTTAATTTCGGTATCAATATCATTAACAACCGAGATATGCGGCAATTCAAGCTTATCAACAACCCCCTCTACTCCATTGAAAAAAGCATCGTTTTTTTTCTTATCGTAAAAGTCATTTTTTATTATTTCTAAAAAGAACCAGTACACTCCTGGTAAAATAGCTTTTTCTGTGTACATAGCAAAGAGCATGTCTCGATACCCCTTTAATGTATCAATATTCTGAGCATATAAATAATATTGAAACGTTTCTTTGGCAATATCATACTCACGCTTATTGGAAGGTTTGCTATAAAGTGTTTTTTCAAGATTTATCAGAGCGCTGATATGAGAAGCCATAAAATTAATGGTTCTCTTTGTATTAGATTCGTCACTAATAAGATCCCCTTCTGCATCCGTTTTTTCACGAATATAGGTCTCTATCAAATTTGAAATCTGAGACTTATTTTTATCTTTAATAGAGATGTTACCCCAAAGGCTTAAAAGTTCTTGGTCTGTAATCTTTAATTTTATAGAAAGAGGCTTATTTTCAATACCTATTTGCTCTGGATAAAAATAGAATAGGTCTTCCCCCCCCTTAATTTGAACCTTTATGACGGGATTTAAACTCAAGCTTTCTAGCAATTCAGGCGTAAGCTTCTTTTTTCCACCAACCTTAAGTCTGTGATTGGAGTTTCCATCAAAGAGTATTTTACCTGAAAATTCCTCTGACTCTTTCAAATCATATGTTAGAATTTTCTCATACCAATTAAGAACGAATGATATGTCAGGAACATCTTTCCTGTTATCAGGCGCAGTTTCATCCCTTTGCTCCTCAGCAAACTCAATATCCTCATTATTATCTAATGTGAGCCATGGTTCCCAATTTTCAACTGGTTCAGTGTATAATACGGCAGATTCGACATTACCATTTCTGCTCACACCATCCCAGGCAGCCCCGGTAAAGTTTACCGAACCGACTATGGTATGCATCAATGTTCTTCCCTTAAACCGATAAAATTTACTGTGATTAAACCTAAACCCTTTTTCTTTTTCTGGTTGGATGAATTTTGCCCATTTCAGACCAATCTCAGCAAACTTATCATAATTTTCCTGGGTTATTTCTGCCTTGTTTGTTGCACTATAAGGAGTTGTTACTAAAAAATTGCCTTCTACTACATACGGTAGAGCCTTATTAATTATGGATTTTCCTGCCGTTATGTAGGGGCTGACAATTTCAATCTGTTCAAATATTTCATTTTCATTAAGAGACAATAAGCGTTTTAGCGTTTTGTGAAAATTACTCCTAAAGGAATTATAAAAATCCATGCTATTTTCATCTTCAGCCGTATACAAAGAACTTCTTAGAAAATCATGCACCTTTTTTTCAGCATCTGAATATTCTTTTTTACCAGATAAACA
>JAOZTO010000097.1:0-3985 GCA_029942265.1 Desulfocapsa sp. | reverse complement strand
TTCTTTAAGTTAAACTTATAATCATGGGGTAAATTCTCCTTGTTTTTTAGCTCTACAATAGAGACAACTTCTTTATTAGTGCACCATCCTCCTTTGCTCAAGTTACATGAACCAACCAGAACTATCATTGATTGATCTTCTAATAAAATAAAGCTAATCTTGGGGTGGAAACAAGGCTTTCTCCCATCTTTCTTTTTAAGGTCTATTGGTATAACTTTGTAATCTAATGATGGAGCATCAGGTCCTTTTGCATGGAAATCACAGTATACAGTAACAGGGGGTAGCCTCTTAGCATACTGCCGCCATAATATCTTATTTTGAATCTCATTATCAGAAAAGGGAACATCTGGTAAAAACACTGGCAATAAATAATTTTCAAAAAAAGTTACTTCAAAATTGAAGGTATAAAAAACCCCTGCCTCAATCTTCCTTCCATTAATTTGTTCCTTTAATTTCTCAACTATTACAACCTGATTCATAATCCTAACTCAATTTGTTTATACAAGGATACATATGCATCAAGAAAATAGGTAAATTCATGATTGTTTTTAATATCAATCACATCACTTTTCTTGCCATTCTCCCCATAAAGGATTTTATAGGATTCTTTTCCTTTTCCCCTTAGTATCCAAGGTTGATTGCTTCTAGACTTTGATACAGTCTCATTTCTTTCTACAATTTTAGAGACAAGCGTCTGTCCATCTGACTTTAAGAAATTATTCATTTCCTCTAGTTCTGGTTCTGAAAATTTACAATCCTGATTTTGACCGACTATGGAACTTATCAGTTTATCTTTTTCAATTTTCTTCTTTGTCCAAGATGATTCGCTCAACAAGTGTGAAAAAATTCTATTAACAGGATGAAGAACTCTGTCTGTATGTTGTATTGACTTTAAAGCATTCGCTAATCCTTCATTAATCTCTAACCCCATTAAGTTACCAATTAATCCATGGAGCTTAAATGACTCAAACTTCAAAACATTTTTATTATTATCAAGTAAATCATAAAGACTATTTTGAGGATGTCTTGCATCTTCTGATAACTTTAAAATATGATCCCGATAGAATTCTTTTTCACTAGGAGTTAGCTCCTTCAATAAGTCTGCAATGCATATCAAATCATTTCTTGAGACGTCAGTGATCTCATCATCTAATAAACTTTTTAGTAGAATTTTTAATTTATTCGGATCAGTTT
Source organism: Desulfocapsa sp. (assembly GCA_029942265.1). Classification (GTDB taxonomy): domain Bacteria; phylum Desulfobacterota; class Desulfobulbia; order Desulfobulbales; family Desulfocapsaceae; genus Desulfocapsa. Next base: position 2,791 of record JAOZTO010000097.1, on the reverse strand, counting down.
TCTGTAGTGATTTTTCAAGTACTGGGCGAAAGTTAGTGTCAGAATTTATCGCCATATCTCGATATGGTCTTATATATTTTCCATACACACCATAAGACCTCTGATTACTTAATAAAGTGTCTGAAGGCCTTGTTGAAAATGTAAAAACATCTTTTTCCTTATTCTTTAATACAAATTCAATCCCATTAAATCCAAATTCATTATTATGAATGTTTCTCGCAAAAGCACAGGCTTGTTCAAATTTGTAAAAAAAATTTAAAAAATTACGGGAGTCTCTGTCTTCATAAAAATAAAATCCATACGAGAGAACCATGAAATCCCGTAAATTTACTGATACAGTAGAAAGATGTTTAATAGCCTTGTGTCCTGCCGCAGCCCACAACGATTGAAACCCCAGTGGATCCCTAGAGCCTTTGATTCTATAATTTGGGTCAACTTCTGATATAAAATACATATAATCACCTTTAATGACATGAAAGCCATTAAGTTACCAAGTTGAATTTATTGGTATTTCACATAAGAGAACACACCATCGCATAGCCAGTTAAGTCCAATCCCCAGAGCCTTCAAAGGGGAAGCTGATATGTTGTTGATTCCTTTCTGATACCCTTGTAGCTGGGTGTGAAATTTCAGAAAATCGATATCTGTATTCTTAACTGAACGTGTTTTATGATCAATAATCCAATACCCCTTATCCGTTTCAATAAGCAAATCGATAAGACCAGAAATAATAATACCAGCATCATCCTGATATGTAACAGGTATTTCCTTATGTACTCTGTGTTTCCCAAAGGTCTGATAGCACCAGTTTTCAAATGCAATTACAGCTTGTTGTAACGCAGTCTTTTGTTCATCTGTAAAACTGTACCCGGTAGCAGCTTCCAGTAATCCGGTTTTATCTTCACGGCCATCAAGAACCTCGAAACAACGATGTAAAAGAGTTCCTGTTTCCGCCGCAGATTTTCCAAGATCAATATGTAATGGTGATCCATATGTGTTGCTTATGATCTCCAAGTCAGCATTTGGCTTTTCGCCTTTAAGTAATTCAGATGGTCTTTGGATCTCTGGGGTCAGAGTCGGTAATGTCTGGAAGTGAAGTGAACGCATCCCCAATGGAGATAAACAATCAATTACAGAATCTTATTCCTGATCCTCTGTGCCTACTTCTTCTTTATCAATATTTTTTTGCGTAAAACTATAGCTTTTTCCACCAACCTGTATTTTCTTGTCTGTAAAACTCATTCCTGTACAGTGGTGGAGAAGATTCCAGTAACTGAGAGTTTCTTTCTCTTCTTGATGTCCTGTACGTTCAAGAATAAGTTGCTCTTTTGCTCGTGTCATTGCCACATACAATAACCGTAAACCGTTTTTTTCTGCTTCTTCGAGTAGTGGGTTAATAAAATTTTCATTGGTTTCTATGGCTGCAAAAGATGGGCTAAATTCGATATCCGCTTTATTTAGGATTTCATCAAAATCTGAAAAATCCTGGTACTGGATATCGAGACTGGGCAACTTTACGTTGTAATTTTTTGAAGTCCCACATACAGCGACAATAGGCCATTCTCGTCCTTTTGCCTTATGCCATGTTGTGAGAGTTATCGCATCATTATTAACAGCTTTTGACCTAGGAAGAGTGTTATCTATTTCCCGGCGCTTAAGCAGCCATGCCAGAAATGTTTTTAAGCCAAAACCATACAAGCCGCTAGCTTCCAGAGTTTCTGGTTTTGTAGTGTTAAATTCGTTTGCTTCCGCTAATACACGCAGAATATTTGCCCGTTCTTTTTCTGCATTAGGCCAGATAGAAAGTATATTAAACAGATCAAGTTTGGCTATCACTTCCCGGACAAGGGAACAGACATCCCTATCTCTGAGTGAATTATGAAGATCTGATATTTTTTCAAGAACAGGCTCGTTCAGTTTTTCATTATTTATCAATTTTGTAAGAGTATCTTGGAGGCTGCTAGATCCTAGTTCTGTTGTAGATAAATACAATGCGGCATGTCGATCGGCTGGATCAGCGACAAAAAGCAGGCCATAATAAAGAAGCTGAACGCTCCGACTTTCAAACCATCCTGTTTCATCAATTTGAACCGTTAACCCCGCATCTCGAAAAGAGCTTGCATAGGTTTCAATAAGCGAATTTGTGGGAAGCAGGATTGCAATATCACCTCCCCTAACAGCTCTGTATTCCTTACTGTCGAGAACACTTTTTTGATCCTGTAGAATTGATTTGACGTGGGCTGCAATATGGTTTCCGCAAAACTGTTTACTCGTGCTTTTCCTGAAATTTATGATTTGCAGTGGTTGGTATTGTGATGTTTCTTCTACCCTGGGAGTAAGTTGCTGGTATGAACCTGGAAAGAGACAGCTTCCCATAGTGTTCAATATTTCCATTAATGGTTTGACGGTTCTCCAGTTTTCACTCAACGGTTGGCTGATACCGGCAATGTCTGATTTCACCAACTCTTCTAATAACCGTGAATCAGCATCCTGAAAACCCATAATAGCTTGTTTAACATCACCAACGACCAGAGTAGGGATTCCTTGGCGATGCAATGCCCAAAGGAGCGAAAACTGTAAGGGATTTGTATCCTGAAATTCGTCAATCACAACACAATCAACATTTTTGCTAAAATCCTTTAGCACATCCGGATTATTGATTAGTAATTCATGGGCTAGGCTGAGCATGTCACCATAATCCACAAGTCGTTTATCACGTTTTAATTTTGTGTGCTGTTGCAAACAATCCTGTGCCGCATCGACCAGTGCTTCTGCATGTTTCAGTGCGTCA
>JAOZTO010000096.1 GCA_029942265.1 Desulfocapsa sp. | reverse complement strand
TTTTTGAAAATTCTTCGATTTTGAACGAAATGCCTATTCTCGGACAAGCTCCTAGCCGAATATTTACCGTAAAGAGATCAAGCTTGAGATGGCTAGGGAAAACTCTCCATATGCAGCAACGAAGCAGAAGGAGAGTTTTTACGACGCCATCAAGGATAAGTAATGGATATACCATTAGAAACTCTAATTAGTGCAGCGGCTGCAATTTTTACATGGAAAACTCTGGGCTTATCTGTTCTGGGGGTAATGATAGGAATCATTGGTGGTGCCATGCCTGGAATCAGTGCGTCAGTTACTATTGCACTGGTTTTGCCAATGACTTTTGTACTGGATCCTACGAGTGCACTGGTTTTGCTCGGTGCAATTTATATGGCCGCTGAGTATGGCGGTTCTGTCTCTGCGGTACTTATCAATACTCCTGGAACACCTGCTGCTATTTGCACAGCCATGGATGGTTATCCACTCTCTCAAAAAGGGAGAGCGCGTGAAGCCTTGTATATGGCTGTTCTTGGATCAAGCGTGGGAGGCTTATGTGGGGTTGCGATTCTGCTTGTTTTTACGCCACCACTAGCTGAATTATCCTTGAAATTTAATTCAGCAGAAATGTTCTGGTTGGCGATTACAGGACTTGCAGTGGTGTGTAATCTAACAGCAAAAGATTTTGCCAAAGGAGTGATTGCATCCTGTATTGGTTTGTGGCTAGCCACCATTGGTGCAGATCCCGGTTCTGGATATCCTCGTTTTTCTTTTGGGTTTTATCAGATGGAAGCACCTTTGCCTCTTATTCCGATGTTGCTTGGTTTTTTTGCAATATCACAAATGCTCAATCAACTAGGACGATCTGAACTTAAGGCACCCGGAACAAAACCACAACCAGGCGCATTAGCAAAAACACTGAAATTCGCTTTTGTTCGTCCTTTTTTGATTATTCGCTCAGCATTTATCGGGGTAATTATAGGGATTCTGCCAGGCGCTGGTGCATCAATTGCAAGTTTTGTTTCGTATAGTGAGGCAAAGCGCTGGTCAAAGAAACCCGATGAGTTTGGCAAGGGAAACCTTGAAGGTATTCTTGCTTCCGAAACTTCAAATAACGCCATGGTTGGTGGTTCTCTTGTGCCGCTGCTTGCTTTTGGCATTCCTGGATCTGCAAGCGCTGCTATACTTTTAGGTGCCTTGACGATCAATGGTTTGATTCCAGGGCCTGATCTTTTTACATATAATGGCGAGATTGTGTATGGGTTTATCCTTGCCTTTATTCCCACAGTTTTTGCTCTTTATGTGGTTGGTACGGTGGCAACTCCTGTGTACTCCGGTATTTTAACGATTCGTCCGGCATTTATTATTCCCTCTGTTTTGATTCTTGCATTTATCGGATCATATGCAGTACGTGGTGAGGTTTTTGATGTTGGTGTAGCGACAGCATGTGGCTATCTGGGATTTCTAATGCTCAGAGCTGGCTTTAAGATCGCACCTGTAATCCTGGGGATTGTTCTCGGGCCTCTTATTGAGGATAGTTTTATTCGTTCTCTTACCCTTGTTGGTACTGAAGGATCAGCATTTAAATTTTTCTTCGGGAGCCCGATTTGTCAGATTCTTATTTTTATAACTGTGGCCATGGTTGTTTCTGCTTTTTGGAGAGAATATCGGAAGAAGAATGTAAAGGAATAAGATTATACGTAAGCGTCCAATTAACCGCACCTTGCTTTATCAAACTCCTGTCCCTGTAAGTGCTTCGAGATCGTGCAGGGTGGTGTTCATGGAGCACTTACGATTATACACATAACACGATGACAGGGCCAAGCAAAGTAAGCAACACATTGGATATAGCATAAGGGACGGTATAGCCAAGTACTGGCATTTCACTGTCAGCTTCTGTCACTGCAGCATTTAATGCAGGAGTACAGGTCAACAAACCTGCCAATGCTCCTGAAATATATACAGGGTGCATCTTAATCACAAAATGCGCATACAGCATTGAGGATATGAGAGAAACAGAAACTGTGAAAAGGGCCAGAAGTGGCAACATTATCCCTCTTTCACAGATCACGTCAAATGCCTGAGGACCTGAAGCAAGGCCAATGCAGGCAATAAAAACTGAAAGGCCAAAATCTCTCATATGAGCTGCTGTCTGAGATGGAAGATTACCAAACGTCGGGTGCTTTGCTCGTATCCATCCAAAAACCAGGCCGGAGATCAGACATCCTCCGCCAAGCCCCATGTTGACTTCGATACCGTCGATGGAGAAAGGTATCTTTCCGATAAGGATCCCACTAATAATCCCAAGAGCGAGGTAGATATAATCTACCCCTTCAGTGGGATTTAGTTTTTTACCTAGTTCATTTGCCAGATTTTTTACCCCTTCCGGAAGACCAACCAGACGAACAACATCACCGAGGTAGATGTTGGTTCCAGGAAGTATGGGAACTTCTCTTTCCATGCGAGTTAGTTTGATGGCGTATGCTCCGCGACTACTTTCCTGGTCTATCTCATGGGTGATGGCCCTGACAGTTTTATTGCGTATGTTTTTTTTCGTAATTACAACATCAATTATTTCACCGATCACGGCTTCTTCCAAGGTGTCATGGGAGACTTCTTCACCCAAAATTTGACCTGCTTCAAGAACTTCTTGCGGCAAACCAACCAGTGTCACCAAGTCATCTGGAGCGAGAGTGAATTCATTGTCAAACTCACATGCTTTGCCATTTCTGTAGATTTGTTGAAAAGTTATGCTATGGCTATATCGTTTTTTAAATTCATTGACAGCAAGTCCGTCAGCACCATCAGGCTCAACTTTGTATGTCCGTGCTATGATTTTACGTGAAAATTTAAATTGACCAGATGTCAGTTTGGATTCTGCCCCAAGCTCTTCTTCAAGGTCTTGGGCAGCCTTCTTGAAATCATCAATCCTCAATAGCCAAGGCATTATTTTAGAGGCAAAGAAGACAACAATTGTCATTCCGAACAAATAGGTAACTGCATAAGTAACCGCAATGTTGGCTTCTAGTCTTTTCAGTATATCTGGCTCAAGGTCGAGATGCTTGAGCGTCTCTCCCGCTGTGCCGATAGAGGCTGACTCTGTTGTTGCCCCAGCAAGTAATCCTGCAGCAGTACCTTTATCGAGGTCAAATATTTGTGCAAGCCCCCAAATAGTCACAAAGATAACCAGTGAGGAGAAAACAGCTAAATGTACCTGACTTAAGGTGTCGCGGCCTAGGCTACCAAAGAACTGTGGGCCACTGACATAGCCAAGGGAATAAATAAACAGTGCAAAAGCTATGGATTTGATCGCTTCATCAGTCTGTACGCCGTAAAGACCTATGAGAATAGCGGCTAGCAGTGTTCCAGCTAAACCTCCAAGCTGAAACTGACCAATACGTATTTTGCCAACCGCATAGCCTAAAGCAATGGCTAGAAAGAGTGGCATGATTGGCGATTCGTTCAATAGTGAATGTAGAACATCCATTGAATAAGTTCCTTATGGTTTCTGTGTGTTAAAAGGTAATCAGGTGTTATTCCGATATGTAAAATTCAGTGGTTTAGCCCATTTTGAACGCATTTGAATATTTATGTAAATCTAAACATGAATACAATAAAAATGCGAACCATGAGTATGTTTTTTCTGCGAAATAGTCATATCTTGGGCACTTTGAGTGAATATGCTTGTTAAACCACAATAGTTTTGTTAATCTGTAAAGTTTTTCATTGAAAAATACTGTAACAGCATTTAGGCATCCGTGCAGAACGGGTGCTTTTTTTATTTCCTTAGAGGCACAAGATGGAACAGAATTCAATTAGAAACGTCGCGATTATTGCTCATGTAGATCATGGAAAAACAACACTCGTTGATGAGTTATTTAAACATTCCGGTATGTTTAGAGAAAACGAAAGAGTTGCTGAACGCATGATGGATTCCATGGATCTTGAGCGGGAACGGGGAATTACCATTACTGCCAAAAATGGATCTTATGAGTACGGTGATCACTGGATCAATATTATAGATACACCCGGCCATGCTGATTTTGGTGGCCAGGTTGAACGGGTTCTCCGAATGGCTGACGGAGCACTGCTCCTTGTTGATGCTCAGGAAGGACCAATGCCCCAAACCTATTTTGTCCTTAAAAAAGCCCTGGAAAATTTTTTGCCGGTGATTGTTGTTATTAATAAAATCGATAAACCGGCAGCACGCTGTGACTGGGTTGTTGATCAGGTTTTTGATCTCTTTGTAAAATTGAATGCACCGGACGATGTGCTTGATTTTCCGGTAGTGTATGCATCAGCCAAGGAAGGATACGCCATCAGGCAGCACACTGATGAAATCGTGGATGGTGGGAATATGAATGTTATTTCCGAAATGATTGTTGATCATATCCCAGCACCCGTGGGATCTGTAGATTCTCCTTTGCAGATGCAGGTCGGAACAATTGATTATTCACCATATCTCGGACGTTTGGGGATTGGTAAGGTGGTAAACGGAACATTATCTATTAATCAGCCAATTGTTGTTGCCCGCCGGGATGGTTCTATCAAGCCTGTCCGTATCACTAAAATTTATCGTTTTTCCTGTGACGAAAAAGTACCTGTTGAATCAGCTGTAACCGGTGAAATAGTAGCAGTGGCCGGAATGGCTGATGTGACAGTAGGTGTAACCTTCACCGATGCCGATGATCCACAACCGTTGCCATTGATTGATATTGATCCTCCCACAATATCCATGAATTTTATTCCCAATGATTCTCCTTTTGCTGGGAAAGAAGGAAAGTATGTAACTTCTCGTCATATCGAAGAACGTTTGAAAAGGGAAACTCTCTCGGATGTAGCCCTACAGTACGAGCCGTTGACTGACGCAGTCGGTTTCCGCGTCTCTGGTCGTGGTGAGTTGCATCTCTCTATTCTAATAGAAAATATGAGACGGGAAGGCTATGAGTTACAAGTTACTCGTCCTCAAGTGATATTGATTGAAAAAGATGGTCAAACTCTTGAACCTTATGAAGAACTGACTGTTGATGTTGATGAGCTGTATCAGGGGCCTGTAATCGAAAAACTTGGGAAACTGCGTGGCCAGATGGAAGAGATGACTACTCAAAATGGCATGGTTCGTTTAAAGTTTAAGATTCCCACTCGTGGATTACTTGGATATCGTTCAGAATTTATGACCGACACCAAAGGAATGGGAATGATGAGTTATGTTTTTGCTGAGTATGGTCCATGGGCTGGAGAAATCACAAATCGAATAAGTGGTGTACTGGTGGTTAAGGAGCCGTGTACATCTGTTGCGTATGCACTGTTTAACCTTCAAGGTCGTGGTAAACTCTTTGTAGGGCCGGGATCTCCTATGTATCAAGGTCAAATTCTTGGTGAACATTGCCGAGGCACTGATCTTGTTGTTAATCCAGCGAAAGGAAAGAAACTCACCAATATGCGCGCTTCTGGTACCGATGAAGCGGTAATTCTTGTGCCACCCGTGGATATGACGTTGGAAGATTGTATTGCCTATATAAATGATGATGAATTGGTAGAAGTAACTCCGAAATCTATTAGGCTTCGTAAAAAAACGGGTGTCCGAATTAAAGGATAATGTGAACGGATGGAAGATTTTATTTTTATTATTATTGCTGGAATGGCTGCCATTGCCACCTTTGTCTTTATCTCAAAAAAGTATGGCAGTAATTGTATCCCCTGACTTATGATGTATAGTTCTGTAGGTGCAGGACTCGGGGTGTTTTTTTTACTACGATGGATTTTTGGCTAAGGAACGGGAATTAAATGCTTTTGTGTTGAATTCAGGTTTTTTACGATACCATCAAGATTGATGGTATCGTAAAACAATCTAGAATTGGGATGGATTTGTGTGTTTGTAGGTAAAGTACTCAGATATGATTTTTTCGTGATCAAAAGCTAGATCTGGAAGAGTATCTTCAGTAAAGAGTTCTGCCTGTTCAGCATCATCGCCTGCTATTGGCGGACTATCCGCCTGAGCAATAAATATTGTTGACACCGTATGTTGCCTGGGGTCACGATCAGGGTCAGAGTATGTTTTAAACTGTCGTAGATTTGTCACATCAAGTCCAGTTTCTTCCTTGGCTTCTCTTGCCGCTGCCGTTTCAAAAGATTCTCCATAATCAACAAAACCACCTGGTAACGCCCATCCGTACGGAGGATTCTTTCGTTTAATAATCACAATAGACGAAGAGACTTCAATTATTATATCAACTGTTGGAACAGGGTTCCGGTACATTGTGATATTTTTATTACAATGAGGACATTGCATATTATTCTTTCTTGTTAAGGATTTTCTGGATGTCTTGCCAAGTATTGACACTGTGTAAGCTATGTTTTCTTTGATTCCAAGGCTGAGCAAAAACAATCGGAATGATTTCAGTTTTGGCAAGTTGCAGACAGGTTTCAAGACGATCATCGATGAAACATTTTAACTTATGTTCTCTGATATACCGTGTTTTGTCGTCATGATCACCCATGGCAATAAGCCGTATATTTGCACACGTCTCTGTTGGGAAAAAATAATCCAGCCAATCGGTAACAGGTGCTTTTAGCGGTCTGGCGGTGATGATTGTGACTGGTGCCTGGCTGGCCATCTTGGTGATAACCTCTATGGCGCCAGGCATTGGTTGCAGACCTGTTCCAAGGGAATCCACAAGGATGGCCTGAAAAATCTCTTCTACCTTGTCAGCCGGAATACCTAAGCAACTTTCAACTTGAAAACTGGTGATGTCTTCCAGACGAAAAGAACAGTAGCCAAATTCTTCACAGGCGAGGCGAACAAATGCCGCACCTGTGTCAGCAATAACACCGTCTAGATCAAAACCGATTGTATGATGTTGCATGTTTGTTGAGGGGAAATGGAATTGAAACAACTGGGTTTAATTGTAAAAAATATGGGAACTAGGTGTTAATCTTTCCTAGCCCCCATAGATTTACTGTTTCTTAGTGTCAAGGAGACTTACTTAAATGCTCCTACACTGAGAGCTTGTTGCAACTCTTCCACAGGGCCATAATCAAGAGGATCAGCCCAGCCAATAATTTTGGCTTTCTTAGCGGCTGGGTCATCTTTTTTAACCTGTTTGAGAGCGGCAACGACTTCCTGAGCTAATGCATCAGATGTGGCAGCAGTTTTGGCAAGCGGCCATTCAGGATACAGAGTTGTTGAATAGACAAATGGGAAAGAAGAGCTTTGTTTGTTGATGATTTTGAAGTCTTCCATGGCAATTGCACCACTTGCAACCATGCGTTCTAGGGTATCTGTGCGAACGGTACCAGCCTCAGCCTGTTCATTCTGAATTGCAAATACTACATTATCGTGTTTACCTGCAAACTCAACTTTGGCAAAATCAGTGAAAGGATCCATGCCAGCATCCTTTATTGTTTTATAGGCCATTTGCCAGCCACCAAAAGATGATTTTTTAACTGCTGAGAATGTTTTTCCTTTGAGATCTGCAAGAGAGTTTATGCTGTCGTTGTAGGCAGTTGTGAAGATAACACCACCAAACACCTCAAGTGCCTGTCCCTGCCGAGAATTGATCATTGTAGCAATAGCTGCCGCACCAAATTTCACTTTTGCAGTAACGAACATTGATGAGTTGATAAGGAAAAAATCAACAGTATTTCCTTCAATGGCAGCATTGACTTTGTCGAAGTCAAGAGGGACAATTTCAACTGCTTTGCCCAGTTTTTGTGAAAGGTATTCTCCTGTTGCCGTCCATTTCTTTAGAACTTTAGCAGGACCATTTTTTGCGAGAACACCAATTTTTACAACTTCAGCTGCTTGAACGGAAATGCTACAGAAGAAAAAAAGAACCACAAGGAAAATAGAGATACGTTGCTTCATTTGGAACCTCCTGAAAAAAATAAGATGATGTAAAATCCAACAATATCCTAAATCATTTCAGAAAAGCAAAGGAAAGTCAAGAAGCAAAACAGTGTTATGCCAATTATCGGGTACTCGATGGTAAACATTCGGGTTGGGCTCAAAACAGCCCAGACCACTGAATTGTAAATGTTTGGATAGT
>JAOZTO010000095.1 GCA_029942265.1 Desulfocapsa sp. | reverse complement strand
TGGACGCTTACATATTTTGGACGGCACAGTATTTTTATTGTCAATCAAACCTTCTGTTAAAAATTATCTATCTATTATAAATGAACATAGACCCATTCCCAAAACCATTTTCATGCAAGGATAAACCGGACATCGAATATCCATGCGCATGGGTTTATAAAGTTATCGGCAGCGATGAAGATTCCCTCAGAAATGCAATCGCTACAGTTATGGGAACAAAAGAACAGATCATTACAAAATCCAATAGCAGTTCAGGCGGAAAATACATCAGCTTGAATGTTGAAATTGTGGTAAACGATGATGAAACTCGGCTTAAATATTATCAACACCTTAAAAACCACGCAGCCGTAAAAGTTGTGATGTGAATCAACATGGCCTCCACTAAAAAAGATAGTAACTCGCGCCTTGTCCCAATTCTTCGGGATGGTGTTGCCGTCGTTCTAATGGTATTCTTTAAACAGTGTAAAGTGTTGATAGTAAAAAAATATCCAAATCGTGATGCAACAGCACATACAATGCTTGCCGCAGCTATTACCAATGAAGTTTTTGGATCTCACAATACAGATGAAAAATTCCAGACCTTTCGCAAAAACAATCAGGAAATAATCAATCTGGAACTGACAACAATACAGAGCGACATACCCGAATTATTGGCACCCCTCACCGACGCTCTACGTATTCAAATGCTCTGCGACAAACAGGAAGACATAGACTCCTCTTGGTTATTAAAGCAGGCAGATATGAATAAAATATTACTACATGAACGTGACGCTCCATTGCCTTCTGTATTTATGGAGATGGTGCGAACACTTGGAGCCGAACACAAACTCACTGTTCCCCCTGTCAAAATCAATTCAACCGATGAACAACATTTACTACATTAGAAATTTATCCCATTAAATCAACTAGCTCATTAAATTAATTTCAAGGAGAAATCAATGAAACAATCAGTAACCAGTATGGCCATGGCATTTGTTGCTGCCGTAGCACTTTTGCTCACCCCGATGCAAAGTAGTGCCGCCGAAGAAAACTTCGTCTTTGGCTTGCTCATGGTAGGGCCATCCAATGACCACGGATGGAGTCAGGCACATTTTGAAGCTGGGAAAGAGATTGAAAAGCATATTCCCGGTAGCAAAATGATTTATATTGATAAGGTTAATCCTGCTGATCGTCCTGGAATCACCATTCCTTTTCTTGTGGAAGACCTTGTGTCAAAAGGTGCCAAATTGATTATTGGTAATTCCAATGACATGACAGACGGTATTCGTGAAGCGGCTATGCTTCATCCTGATATCAAGTTTATTCATATTTCAGGTGATGATGCCCTGAATCCTGAATCTCCAGACAACTTATCCAACCTTATGGGTAAGATGGAATTTGGACAAATGATGGCTGGTTTTGCTGCAGCAATGACCACAAAAACAGGTAAAATTGGATATCTCGGGCCACTCATCAATGATGAAACCAAGCGACTCGCAGCTTCATGTTATCTTGGCGCGCATTACGCATGGACAAATGTCCTCAAAAAAGACGCTTCCGCTCTCACTTTTAAAGTTTCCTGGATCGGTTTCTGGTTCAATATTCCAGGTGTCACTTCTGACCCAACTCAGGTTGCCAAAAACTTTTTTGATTCAGGGGCAGATGTCGTTATATCAGGAATTGATACTACAGAAGCGTTAATTGTTGCTGATCAGAAGAAGAAAGAAGGTGCCGATGTCACAGCCATCCCTTACGACTATCAAGGTGCTTGTTCAACCGGCCCTGATGCCTGTCTTGGTGTTCCCTATTTTAACTGGTTCAAAGGGTATGCTCACTTTATTAACAATACCATAAACAACACATGGGAAAAAGAATGGCTCTGGCTTGGACCTAATTGGGCTGACATGAATAACACAATGACATCAACCATCTCCTTCCAAAACGGCAAAGCAATGAACAGTGAGACGCAAACACAGCTCGCCGCCTTTGCTAAAGGCCTTGGCGATGGATCCATATCTCTCTTCAGCGGCCCTCTTAATTTTCAGGACAAATCTGTATTCCTGAAAAAAGGTGAGACAGCAACAGATATGCAAATATGGAACCTGCCTCAACTTCTTGAAGGCATGGAAGGTGCATCTAAATAGTAAGCGCTCCATGAACACCACCCTGCACGATCTCGAAGCACCCGATATACTAACATGTATTATCGTGCACTTCGAGATCGCACATGGCGGCGTCCCTGAAACACTTACAGGGACAGGCGTTTGATAAAGCAAGGTGCGGTTAATTGGACGCTTACTCTAAATAGTACTACCCATAGAATCTCGAGTTTTTTATTTCGAATACCAACCTGATTGTCTAAGAATGACCTCTTGGGAGTTCTAGTTATTTGACATTTTCTACTCGAGATTCAACACACTTTTACCACTTTCAATTTTCACTGCCATGGATGTAAAATTCCAAAATATTTCCAAAAATTTCGGATCGGTCAAAGCATTAACCGACGTGACTCTTACTGCGCATTCCGGAACGATCCATGGACTAATCGGTGAAAACGGTGCTGGTAAATCAACACTGATGAAGATTCTTACCGGTTACCAATCCAAATCCGGTGGTAAAATACTTATTGATGGCTCCGAAATACAGCTAAATGACCCAAGGCAGGCATCAAAACATGGAATTGGTATGCTCTACCAGGAACCCATGGATTTTACCCCCCTTACGGTTCTTGAAAATTTTTCTTTGGGCAGTCCGTACCAAGGCAGACGAGAATTACGTTTCTCACTTGAAACATTAACTATTCGCTTTGGATTTCACCTTGATCCAGACCGTCTTGTTGAACAACTCACCGTTGGCGAACGTCAACAGATCGAATTATTACGGCTTATTCACTGCAAAACCCGCATTCTTATTCTGGACGAACCAACAACCGGAATCTCACCAGCTCAAAAAGAAGCACTGTTTCCAGCTCTCCAGCAACTCGCTGCTGACGGAATGAATATCCTGCTTGTCTCCCATAAACTTGAGGAGGTAGCAAGCCTTTGCAGTGAGGTCACAGTACTGCGCCATGGACGAATTACTCATCATGCACATGCGCCGTTTCATTTTCCTGAACTCCTCACTGCGATGTTTGGTTCTGTACCTGAGCAAAAAAACAAAACTCATTGCAGAACACAAGGATCGTCAATTCTCCTGTTTGAAAATGTTGAAGCAACAGGAGAACGTCAAGGATTGCAACACTGTGTTGTTGCTGTAAATGAAGGAGAAGTCATAGGTCTTGCCGGGCTGGACGGAGCTGGACAATCGACTTTGTTACGACTTGCGGCAGGTCTTGCAATCCCTAACAAAGGCAATGTACAGCTTTTTGGCAACACACTTCCTAAAAGCAATAGCGCAAGTCAACAAGCTCAAAAACTTGATGTGTCTTTTCTTCCAGCAGATAGACTTGAAGAAGCGCTTTTCGCTGATATGAGTTTGAGCGATCATTTCAGTTTAAGGGGCAGGCAGAGCTCATTCTGGCGTTCAATAAAAAAAGCACAAACTCTTGCAAAAAACGGTATCAGGGAATTTTCCATTAAAGGAAATCCCGAAGATACTGCTCAGGATCTGTCAGGAGGCAACCAACAACGACTTTTATTAGCCCTTCTCAATCCCCATTCACGCCTAGTACTTCTTGAAAACCCAACGAGAGGGCTAGATATTCGTTCTGGTCAATGGGTCTGGCACTATCTTTTAAACACCCTCAGTCCTAAAACAGCCATTCTTTTTTCCTCTCCTGAGTTAGATGAAATTCTCCACTACAGTGACAGAATTATTGTTTTTCATGATGGTGAAATTGTGATGGATAAAGCTGTCAACGAAACCAGCCATAATGCTGTTGCTACTGCAATGACAGGAATGAAAGAGGCTATTCAATGAAAAGACTCAGCCTCGACATCCTTTTAGGTAGCCTTCTTGTTTTTGGGTTTACCGCTCTTGTACTACTTATTGCTGGAGCTCCTGTCCTTGCATCATTTAAAAACATCTGGCTTGGCGCTTTTGCATCCACTTCAAAAATAAGCCAGGTATTATCTGTCTGGGTTCCTCTAATGCTCTGCTCATGCGGCCTGATTTATACCTTTAGGGCAAATCTCTGGAATATCGGCATTGAAGGCCAGGTGACCATGGGAGCCATTGGCGCAATGGCGGCTCTACGCATCCCTGGAATTGAGCATCCCGCTCTTATTCTCACCCTTGCATTCTTTGCATCGTTTCTTGGTGGCGGACTATGGGGATTACTTGCAGGTGGACTCAAAACCCGAGGCGGAGTTCACGAAATCTTTGGAGGCCTTGGTCTTAATTTTGTGGCTCAGGGATTTATTCTCTGGCTCATATTTGGCCCTTGGAAACGTCCTGGAATTGCTTCCATGAGCGGTACAGAGTTACTTCCACGAGACCTCTGGCTTAGCACTTTTCCTGGCTGGCGTGTGGCAACAGCTGGTGTAATAATTGCTGTTGCCGTACTGATACTCACATGGCTTTTTCTTGAAAAAAGCCGTATGGGGATTAAATTAAAAGCAATCGGACAGAATCCCAAAGCAGCATTGCTTTATGCAACTTCTCCAGAACGCTACTACCTGCAATCAATCATTATTGCTGGCGGATGTGCAGGACTTGCAGGTTTTCTTCAGGTTACCGCCGTATATCATCGTCTTATCCCATCTATCTCCAGTGGATATGGATATCTGGCACTTTTACTTGTGATGCTCTCTGGTTACCGGATTATTCTTATTCCATTTTTAGCTCTGTTTTTTGCCAGTTTAAATGTTGGTGCCATCCAGCTCCCGATAGTGCTTCAACTTGACTCGGCACTATCAGGTGTTATTCAAGGCTGTTGTGTACTTAGTGCATTGCTAATATTAGGACTCAGACAGAAAAGGAAACAGTCATGATTGATGGCGTCGCAAAAACTCTCCATCTGCTTCGTTGCTACATTTTTCAATTAATTTCAACGTACTCTAGTACGCTGAAATTAATCGAAAAATACGCGCCTCGCATATGGAGTTTTTTACTTAGCCATCTCAAATTTGACCTTTTTACGAGGTTGTCATGTTAGGTGATCTTTCTTTTCCGGTGCTTATTGCATCTGTACTTGCCGCAAGCGCCCCACTTATAATTATTGCACTTGGTGAAACACTCGCTGAAAAAAGTGGTGTGATTAATCTTTCACTCGATGGTGTTGTTCTTTTTTCTGCAATGGCAGCTTTTGTTGTCGCCAAAGAAACAGGTTCGCTAACACTTGGTTTCCTGGCAGGCGGATTTGCCGGTATGCTCACAGGTGTGTTGGTTGGATACTTCAGCATTTATCTCCACCTGTCTCAGGTTGCAGTTGGGTTCGCCCTAGCACTGCTCTGTCGTGATCTGGCCTATTTTCTTGGAAACCCTTACAGCAGAGTACAAGGACCAACATTGCTTGAAAGCAAACCTCCCCTGCACGATATACTCCCTTCATCTTTGCAAACCATCATGACACAGCCACTCACAGTGTGGTTTGCTCTATTGTTGGTTTTCCTGCTTTACTATTTTTTCACATTCAGTAAAGCCGGTCTTTGCTTACGTTCTGTTGGAGAAAACCCGGCAGCATCTTTTGCCAGAGGACTCAATCCCAGTAAGATTCAAATGTGGGCAGTTCTTGTTGGAGCATTTCTGGTTGGTATCGGCGGCGCTGCTTATTCACTCTCTCTTAAACCTGGCTGGGGACGCCCCCAAGGAGCAGAAGGAATCGGCTGGATTGCTCTTGCACTTGTGATATTTGGTGGATGGCACCCAATGCGTGTTGCACTCGGTGCCATGCTCTTTGCTTTTCTTCAGGTGAGTGGTATAGGGCTTCAGGATCTTTTCCCTGGAGTTCCTGCACAAGTATTCCAAACTGCTCCGTTTCCACTAATGATTTTCACTCTGATTTTTATGCACTACTCGACACGTAAAAGCAGAAAACAGGGCTATAATGAAAATTCATTCCAGAGATTTATTGGTAAATTATTTATGTCCCGTGCACCAAAAGCAATAGGGAAAAGCTACAAACAGGAATGATGACGTTCAACAAAACGAACCTGAACAACACCCCTCACTGAATTGCAACAAAACAGCGCATCAGCTCGCACGAGCATTGAATAATCAATACGTGCTTCATAAACGTTACAGGAATCACCAGCAAGAAGATATTCACGCATGGTGCCGTTCAATAAGCCGGAAGAGAGCGGTGGTGTTAGATACTGCCCATCAACAAAAACGATAATATTTGTTATACATCCCTCCGTCAGTTCATCATCTTCATTCAAAAAAATAAGATCAAAAAGACCTGCACCTTTTGCCTTTACAAATTCGTCGTCAAACATTTTACGATTACTGGTCTTATGAAAAAACCAGTACGATGAGGAATCGACCACTTTCTCAGACAAACTGATACAATGCAATGCGTCCTGTTTCGGCACATGTATTTTGGGTACACTCCGATTCACTGGAGGAGCGCAACACTGAGAGCTCACTTCTATCCTCCCATCTTTATGGAGAGATAAACGAACTTTTTGACACTCTGTATTTAATAAACAATTGATTACAATCTTCTTCAGAGCCAATTCTACTTCCTGCTTCTTATGGACAAAATTAAAATACCGAGCTGATTCTTCAAGACGTTTAAGATGCTCTGCAAGAAGCCAATATCCAGTTTCCGGCTCCCATAGTAGCGTCTCAATAAGGTGAAACTCAGGAATTGAACGGGTAAGAAAATGTGCTTTAAGAAGACACTCATCCCATTCCTGTTCCGGATCTGAATCATGAATAATACCTGCACCAATTCCCATCTCCCCCTTTCCATCTGCAATGCGGATAGTGCGGATTGGTACGTTAAATGCTCCCTGACCACTTGGTGAAAAATACCCGATAGCACCTGTGTACACACCGCGCGGTGACGCTTCAAGTTCCCGTATGATTTCCATAGTTCGTATTTTTGGCGCACCGGTTATTGAGCCGCATGGAAATAATGCTTTAAAAAAATTAAGAATCGAATTTTTGGGGAACACATTTTCATTTGTTTCAGCACAAATTGTTGAAGTCATCTGCAACACACTCTCATACCGTTCCACATCAAAAAGAGATTTCGTCTGGACTTCAGCATTACCGCTTTGATGGCAAAAACGAGCAAGATCATTGCGTAAAAGATCAACAATCATAACATTTTCACTTCTGTTTTTGATATCGTGTCGCAAATGCTGACTCAGTTGCAAATCTTCATCAAGCGTCCGCCCTCTTTTCATCGTGCCTTTCATTGGGCACACATCAATAGAATTTTGATCTACTTTAAAGAATAACTCAGGAGAAAGAGACAGAATCTCTTCTGCGCCAAGACGTAAAACCGCACCATAAGCAACAGATTGATTTCTGCGAAGCTCTCTGTAAAAAGCAAGCGAAGAACCAGTAAAGTCAAACAGCAGTTTCAGGGTGTAATTTACCTGATAGGTATCTCCAGCCGCAATATATTCTTTGATTGTATGAATTGACTCGATATACTCTTCTTTCTCTTGGCTTAAACAGAGTGCATCAAGTTGATACTCTGGCAGAGACGGCAAAGCAGTGTCTATTGGAAATGACGTTTCACCTGTTTTATGATCAAAAGAGAGGGGGGCTGTAAATACTCCAAAGGATGCAAGAACAGTTTTCTTATTGACGCTCGGTGGCATTAAATTTACAAGAATTGGCTCAAGTAAATAACCGAACTCATAACTCATCCACCCCGCAAGATATAGACCATCTGCAAGGGCATTTTCCATTTCAGAAATAAATGCTACATGATCATCCCCTGCATGAAAATCGAGTCGTTTCAACGGCTCTAAGAAAAGAAATGATTGATCATTTTCTAAGTCGGTACGTGCCGTATCCATAAATACATACTGTTTCTCATTCTGTAACATGGAGAGCAACGAATCGAGTTCTTTCTGTTTCAACACTTTCATAAACCTTCCTTATGGCTCGTTCAGGCCCTTAGGAACGGGGACGAAATAACTTCCCCATCTATGAGCCTGTTGATTTAATGC
>JAOZTO010000094.1 GCA_029942265.1 Desulfocapsa sp. | reverse complement strand
CATACAATGAGCATGTTGATTTAAGATTCGTAATCAGTACAAGACATCATTGATCGTATTTTTGTAATTTATTCTGTAATGTTTTACGTGTTATTCCAAGTCTTCGTGCCGCTTCACTCTTATTACCACCAGTCTCTCCCAAAGTTTTTAGAATAAGAACTTTCTCCTGAGCCTGTAATGATGAAGCATGAGTACCATCTTTCGTGTTTTTTTCGCCCTGTTTCTGAATAGGCAACGGGAGACTTTTTTCAGTAAGATGCTCACCACGCATAAGAATAACACCACGTTCAATGGCATTTTCAAGTTCTCGTACATTTCCCGGCCAGGGATAGGAACTCAGGAGTTCCATGCATTCAGGAGTGACGCCTGTAACCTGCCGCCTATTTTTTTCTGCAAATTTACGTACAAAATGATTCACTAATTCTGGAATATCATCCCTACGATTACGAAGCGGTGGAACAGTTACAGTAACAACATTCAACCTGTAATACAAATCTTCACGAAAGTTTCCATCCCGCACTTCCTGTTCAAGGTCTCGGTTTGTGGCAGCAATAATCCTGGCATCCGTGTAAACAGTCTCTTCACCACCTACTCTTTGTAGTTCCTGTTCCTGTAATACTCGAAGCATTTTCACCTGCATAGCTTGCGATGTTTCTCCAATTTCATCGAGAAACAATGTTCCACCATCGGCTTGAACAAACTTACCTTCACGCTGCTTGTCTGCTCCGGTAAATGCACCTTTTTCATGGCCAAATAATTCGGATTCCAGGAGGGTCTCAGCAAGAGCTGCGCAATTCACCTTTACAAAAGGCTTGTTTTTTCTATCACTTGTATGATGTAATTCGGCAGCAACCAGTTCCTTCCCTGTTCCCGATTCACCAGTAATCAGAACTGTGGCCTCGGTTGGTGCAACATAAGAAATCATCTCCAAAAGTTCTACCATTAACGGAGCGTTGCCAAGAATTGTTGAAGATTTTGCTTCATATTTGCCATCCCCCACTTCCTGCTTTCGCTCCTCCACCTGTTTTTTATCCACAGCCCGTTCAAGGGTCAAACGAAGACGATCAAAATCCAGAGGTTTAGTTAAGTAATCATAGGCACCATGTTTAATGGCCTCAACCGCTGCATCCACAGAAGAATACGCCGTCATGATAATAACCGGAAGAGCGGGATGTGTGGCGTGAATTTTTCCAAATGCTTCCATTCCATCCATTCTAGCCATGCGCACGTCCATAAGCACTGCATCATAGGAAAATTTCTGAACAGCTTCCACTGCAGTTCGGCCATCATCAGCCTCCACGCACTTCCAGCCCCATTCTTTAAACATGGAGCAGAGCATATAGCGATGAACCTGTTCATCGTCAACTACAAGTATTGTTACCTGCTTTCCCACAAATTTTCTCCTGCATGTTTATGTCTTGTATGGCTGTACGGTCTCTTCGTCCGTAAATATTATTGATATACTGTATCTTGTATCTTTTTTCCGAAAAAAACTATATTTTTACATCAATTCTTACTTTTTACTTCATTTTTTCATCTATTTTCGATACCATGATTGAATATTTTGTTAAAAAATGGATATTTTAAATCTTCACCTTCCGAAACGGCAGGAGTAGTAATGGCAGGAAAAAACAAGAAATCCACACTTCCGGATGACATTTCAATAGACAAGACGGGTAATAAATTTTACCTGCTTTTGTCCACCTTAGTAATCAATCTCCTTGCGCTTGCCATGCCAATAATGATGTTGCAGACCTATGATCGCATTCTGCCTAATCACGGTGTTGGCACTCTTGTTCTTCTGATTTCAGGTGTTGCCGGCGCCGTAATCCTTGAAGTCGGCCTCCGTCTGGCACGATCATATCTCACTGGCTGGTCAGGTGCGGTATTTGAGCATAAAGCAGCCTGTGCCGCTATGTCTCATCTTCTTAATGCCAATGTTCAAATTTTTGAAAAACGGGGGGCAGGAGCCTACATTCAAAAAATGGCCGCCATCAGCAGATTGCGAAGCTTTTATTCGGGTCAGGCATTAATGACCATGGTTGATCTACCCTTTGTTGTCACCTTTCTTGCTCTAATCTGGTACATCGGCGGCGATCTTGTTTTTGTTCCACTCAGTCTGTTTACCATCTTTTGCATCATTTCCTGGATTGTTGGAATGCGCCTGAAAGCAGAGGTGCGGGAACAGGATTCCAGTGATAAAATTCGCTATAATTTTTTAATAGAAACCTTATCCGGTATCCATTCCATTAAAAGTCAGGGGCTTGAAAAATTCTTCTTTAGACGTAATGACCGTCTTAGAAATCGAATTTCCGGTGCCCATTTTCAAGTGGCACTTTCCAACAACATCGCCATGAGTTCCGGAATGTTATTTGGTCAGATAATGACCGTAGCTGTCGTATCGTTTGGTGCAATCAAGGTTCTAAACGGTGATATGGGAACTGGTGGACTTGCTGCCTGCCTTCTGTTATCTGGAAGAATTATGCAACCGGTGCAACGTGCCCTTGGTCTATGGACTAGGTTTCAAAGTTTTTTTATTGACAAACAGGAACTGGAAGACATCTTTGCCCTGCCTCGCTCATCATACACAGAAACCGAAACACTGATACAACCCACAGGGCTCGTAATCTGTAAAGATCTCTGTTTCACTTACGATCAAAAGACGCCTCTACTCTTTAAAGGCGTCAACTTATCACTTAATACAGGTCAATCCATTTCGCTCGTTGGCGAACAGGGATCAGGAAGAACCACCTTCTTGAACCTTATAGCAGGAATCTATTCCCCCACAGAAGGAAGTATCACCGTAGACGGAGCAAGTCCAGCCAACGTTTCCCCTGTCAAACTCGCATCACACATTGGTTACCTCCCAGAAAAAGGCATTATTTTCCAGGGAAGCATCATGGACAATCTGACATTCTTTGGAACAATCCCTGAATCAGATGCCTTAAAAGCCGCTGATCACCTTGGAGTCAGCGAAGCCGTTGCACTTCTTCCAAACGGATTCAAAACAACACTCAGCAATTCTGTAACCGATCCGATCCCGCCGGGTCTCAAACAACGCATATCCATCGCCCGTGCATTAGCAACCAAACCCCGTGTTATTCTTTTTAATAATGCAGACAGGAATCTTGATCGATCAGGATACAACATGGTCTTCAAAATCCTTGGTCGCCTTAAACGTAATGCCACCTTGATTATCGTTTCTGATGACAGAAATATTCTTCGCCTTGCAGACAAGGAATATTATATAGTTAATGGAAAACTTCAGGAAGATGAACCGCTGGATTCCAAGTTCTTCTCAGTGCTACCATTTAGGGAGTTAAAGGCATGAGCGAAGACTTCCTAAACAAAAGCAAACAGCTACAAGATAGAATTGAACCCTATGGATGGCTTTCTAAAACAGGCGCGCCATCCTCTTTTGCTTCCTGTGTTGCACCTCTTCTCACGGCACTTGACTGGAATGGCGAAATCCACCAACTATGCGAATCCCTACCTCATTATCCTGATCAGATCGACAGGGTAGACTTCATCAACACCATGGCAAATCTGAACTACCAGATTCAGAGCGCAAATATCAATCTGAAAAATTTTGATAAACGACTTAGTCCTTGCCTGATCGTTATTGATGAAGGAACAAATAAAGAACGCCCCTGTGTCGTTTTCAGCAATAAAAACAATAAGCTTCAACTGTTTACAGGAGACAGTGGGGAATGTGTACCCTTCGTCACTATTTCAAATAAGAATTGTGTACTGTATACATTTAAAGCACTCAGTGAAGACGGACTCGACAAACAGACTGTCAATCATCAGGTGCATGAAAAACCCGGTCGATGGGCAGCATTTCTCGGCAGACGATTTACTCCTGTATTTAAACAGATTTTTCTTTCAAGTTTCATTATTAATCTTCTGGCTCTTGTTTCCTCACTCTTTGTTATGGCGGTATATGATAAAGTAATTGGCAACAATGCCCCTGAAACATTATATTATCTCGCCATTGGCGCACTTATGGCCATTGGTTTTGAGTCAATCCTTCGCTATCTACGTGCAAGAAGCCTTGCCTTTTTCGGAGTGCGTATTGATTCAATTATTACCGAATCCACATTTGAACGACTACTCTACCTGCCACCACGTATTGTTGAAAACTCCTCAATCCCATCACAAATTGCCAGGCTTAAAGATTTTGATTCTGTTCGTAATTTTTTCTCAGGCCCTGTGGGTATTAATCTGATTGAAGTTCCTTTTACTCTGGTTTTTCTTTTTACCATCTACTTTATTGGAGGCCCTCTGGTACGAGTCCCCTTGCTGTTGGCCTTTTTCTATTTGCTCCTTGGGCTTATCATGCTTCCCCGCATTCAGAGAAGTACTGAAGAGGGTGCCGTTGCCAGTGTACAACGCCAAACACTGATGGTGGAAACCATGCAGAAATTCAGGCCCATTCGTATCCATGGCGCAATGGATACCTGGCTTGAACGATACAGAAAACTGTCCGGTATTTCAGCCTATACATCCTTTAAAAGCTCCCAGCAAACAGCATTTGTTGAGGCAATTGCCTATGGACTCTCTGTGGGAGCAGGCATTGGTACACTGGTGTACGGTATTTTACTGGTATGGGAACAGCAGATTTCAACCGGTGCCCTCATCGCTAGCATGATGCTTGTGTGGCGGGTAATATCTCCCCTGCAATCCATCTGCAATGCACTGGTTCGTATTCGCTACATTTTTAGAAGTGTTGGGCAGGTTCATAAACTCATGCGATCAGCACCTGAAAACAGTACTACTCTCTCAGATCAGCCATTCTCAATTCGTGGAGATATAGCTTTCAGTGCTGTTGGATTACGCTATACTGCAGACAGTGCCGCAGTATTTAGTGGTATGACGCTAAACATTAAAGCTGGCGAAGTAGTTGCTATCGCAGGTGCTAGTGGCACTGGAAAATCTTCTCTTCTTAAACTTATTATTGGCCTTTATCCTCCACAAATGGGTGCCGTACTGATCGACGGCCTTGACATACGTCAACGTGATCCCATTGCGCTCAGACGAAACATTTCATACACACCGCAAATGCCGGAACTTTTTCACGGATCTATTGAGCAAAATCTCCGTATGTGTAAACCAGATGCAAGTCCTGAAGAACTTACACAATGTCTCCGTCTTGCCGGAGCATTAAGTGATGTAAACAACTTTAAAGACGGCATTTCCCATTTTATTGGTGACTATCGATCAGAACAGCTTTCCACTACTCTTGTATATCAATTAACTCTTGCACGTACCTACTTACGCGATGCATCAATTTTCCTCTTTGATGAAATGCCTCCAACCCTTTTAGGCAAAGAAACAGGGCTGTTTTTTCACGAGTTTCTTCAAGAAAACAGAGGTAAAAAAACCATGCTTTACGTAACAGATAGAGAAGAGGATATACTCAAAGCTGATAAACTTATCTATCTAACAGGTACAGGACAGGTATTAGCAGGAGATCCTGCTGAGTTACTCACAGCACTCAAAGAATAGTTACAGAATGATGGCGTTATAAAAAATTCACAACAAGAGAACATTATAGCCATGGCAAAAAAATCAAAACATGATCAAAACCAGCAACTTCGCCTCCTGGGACTTACCTCAGTACTTGAGGAAGCGACAACACCCTATCTGATTCGTGTATCCACCCTTATTGTTTCGGTAGCCTTTCTCTGCTTTCTGGTCTGGACAGGGTTTGCCCAAATTAAAGAAGTTGCAAGGACTGTGGGGGAGATTGTCCCTTCCGGACACATTCAAACAATTCAACATCTTGAAGGTGGAATCGTTGATGCAATCCTTGTGGAAGAGGATGATCTCGTAAATCCTGGGCAAATTCTGCTGAAAGTTCGAGGTGAAGCAATCAAAGCTGATCTTGCCCGTCTTCTCACCAGAAAAAAACTTCTTAAGCAACGGCATCTTCGCCTCACAGCTTTTTTAAATGATAAAAATCCTCTGACTGATGCAGTAGATACAGTTCTTGGTTCAGAAATTTCTCCCCTAGAAAGCTCTATTCTTTCCGGAATGTTCCTCGCCAGAAAAGATGAAGCACAGGTACTAAAGGAGCAAATTGTTCAAAAAAACGAACAGATTCTCCTTCTCAAGCGTGAACGGACAACCATCGAAAAAAATCTCGTCATCTCCGAAGAATCTTTTCAAACTCAGAAAGAGCTCTATGAAGAACGGCTTGTTCCTCAAACAAATTACCTAAATGCCCTTCAGGAAATCAATGCTCGTCAAGGGCAGCTGGATTCCATGGCTATTCAGATCAGACAGGCAGAACAATCTGTAAACGAATTTGAATGGCGTTTGCAATCACAGGTTTCAAAAGGAAAAGACAACATCCTGCAACAACTCAGTGTTCTTGAGGATGATCTTGCAGAGAACAGAGAACTAACCAGCAAACTAACTCAACAGATAAGCCGGCTTGACATTCGATCCCCCATACATGGGCTTGTTAAAGGGCTGGAAATCCACACTGTTGGCGGTGTTATTCCGCCCGGCCAAGCCTTAATGGAAATTGTGCCATTAAATGAAGAACTGGTTGCCGAAGTTAAGGTATCACCAAGTGATATTGGACATGTAAAGACAGGTGATCATGTAACAGTGAAAGTCACAACCTTTGATTTTTCCAGATACGGCTCCATAGATGGCACCATAACCGCCCTATCAGCCACAACATTTATCAGCGCACAAGGAGCACCCTTTTACAAAGGCATGATCAAGCTTGACAAACATTATGTAGGGAACAATGCGGAAATGAATAAAGTACTACCAGGTATGATTGTAAATGCAGATATCATCACTGGTGAAAAAAGTCTCCTCGCATATCTGTTAAAACCCATTCATCGTTCTTTGAATTCAGCTTTTATTGAACGTTAACATTCTCTCTTCACACAAACGGCAGAACCATCATGAAAGATAACCAGGAAGCCCCCCTCTCCATTCTCGCAGTTGATGATAACCCAACTTCACTACGACTTCTGGAATCCATGCTTGAACGCAACAATTTTAAAATTCGTACAGCTGTAAATGGCGTGGAAGCCATGGCTGTTCTCAATGAATTCCATGAAGATATTGATATACTTCTCCTTGACAGAATGATGCCGGAGATGGATGGTATCGAAGTCTGCAACGCAATGAAAGCAGACGACAAATTCCGCAATATTCCAATTATCATGCAGACTGCAGCGGATAACCCGGAAGAAATCAGTGAAGGTATTGCAGCGGGAGTCTTTTACTATTTGACCAAACCATTAAGTGCCGAAATGTTGCTCTCCATTGTTGAAGCTGCAGGAAAACAGATCCGACGCCACAAACAATTGCGAATCGAAATGGAGAAACGTAAAATAAGTTTCGGACTGGTACAGATCCTGAAATGCACTTTCAGAACACTGGATGAAGCTGAGGGGCTTTCCATATTTCTGGCAAACTATTTCGATGATCCGGATCGTACTCTTACCGGTATCTCTGAGCTTCTTGTAAATGCTGTTGAGCATGGAAATCTTGGCATCAGTTATGAAAAGAAAAGCAGTTTGGTGGCAGAAAAATCATGGCAGAAAGAAGTTACTAAACGATTGGACGATCCACAATATGCCGACAGACAGGTAGCTGTTATTTTTGAACGTAAAGAAAAAGCCTGCTATATCCAAATCACAGATTGCGGCGATGGTTTTGATTGGAAACAGTACATGGAAGTTGATCCCTCACGCGCCATGCACAACCATGGACGTGGTATTGCCATGGCCAACATGCTCTGCTTCAACAAATTGATATATAACGACAAGGGAAACCAAGTGACTGGGGTAATCGAAACTACTGTGAACGAAGATAAAGATGATTTTTGGGATTAGACGTAATTGCATTTACGTAATTCAAATTACATTTTCAACCTAACAGTCCGTAATGACTTGCCGACGCCCTACACTTACAAAAACACTAACATGCTGGAATTACCAGATTTCACAGATGAACCATTATGTATATGGACAATGGTGCAATTCTTGCATAAAAAAAGTACAATTTGTATACCTTCACAACATTATTGTTTTTTTGCCAAACTCATCGCAAGGTGAGGACGGAAAGCCACGGGTCCC
>JAOZTO010000093.1:5337-8173 GCA_029942265.1 Desulfocapsa sp. | reverse complement strand
AATTTTCCATTTATCTCGACATCGAACCAAAATGCTATTAAATCAACGGACTCATATATGCTTTGCTAAAGTTGATTTCCCACATTGGCGCGGTCCCAGTATGGCCGTAACGGGGAAAGAATCAAGGGCTTGAACAAGTTTTCCTTCCAGCTGTCGGGGGACTTATCTTTGTAAATTGTAACTCATGCTTTCAATTTACAAAGATAATGTCTAGTTGTCAATGTTCCTCCCAACCTTACTTTTTGTTAGTGGAACATGATTTCTTGTTGTTCCCATGAAGATTTAGAGAATATTATGCAAATAACCAAGCAGCTGGTACAGACCATATCTTATCCGTCAATTGATTTGCTCCATGTGCATTATTTATTAATAACCCAAGGCTGTTGTCTTGATTCGCAATATATTTTTTCAGATGCTTAATGTCCTGGATTCGTGTTCTTTCTGATTTTTTGATCTCAATATAAAACGAGAGATCACCATTATGTGATGTGAAATGTCCATCGGCCTCAACGCCGGTGGCTGTTCTGGAAAAGTAGAGTTTTTTTCTGGAGCCATCGCAATAGAAGATTTTTTTTATTTCGGCAAGCACTGTATTTTCGAAAAACTGACCGGCATTGTTGGAAAAATCGCCAAGAATAGAACGTAATAAGCCAGTATCAAAAAAATAATATTTGGACATTTTTGTCATTCGTTTAGCAACATTGGCATGATACGGTTTTGCTTGCCAAGCAATAAACAATTGCCGATAATATCCGATGAATCGACGTATGGTGTCGTTGTTTAATCCGCAATCTCGGCCAAGCTCACTTATGTTCATCAGGTTTCCGACTCTTTGGGAAAACATTTTTTCAAAAATTTCAAAAGATTCTGTATTTCGCAAATCAACTAATTGCCGTAAATCTGTTTCAAGATATGTCTGACGATAGTTGATTAACCAATCTTTTCTGTCTTGTGGATCTTTGCGGGTAATAAATTCGGGGTATCCTCCATATAGATCGAGTTCCTTGAATCTGTTTTGAAATTCAACGCCTTCATTTACTGGAAGGTAAAATTGCGCTAGGGTATCCGTCACCTCTGCAACACTGTCTGTCATGAGCAACTGCTTAAATAAGGAATCATTTGTTTTTTCAAGGAGTTCTCCAAAAGAGAATGGCAGCAATGTGAACAACGCTACTCGTCCAGCCAGAGATTCTTTTATATGTCGATTCAAAAGCAGATGGTTTGAACCAAGGAGAAGGAACTGCCCTTTGTTTTCCGGATATTTGTCTACCTGTAATTGAATATATTCTAATAAAGTTGGTACTATCTGGACTTCATCAAGGATGATCGTTGTATCTCTGAAATGTTCAAACTCCTGTTTGCCGTTTTCCTTGAGCATCTGCCGAACAACCGGATCCTTTAAATTGTAGTATCGGGTTTCCTTTTTACAATCTAGTAGATGTCTCACTAGGGTTGTTTTCCCTGCCTGTCTTGGCCCCATCAATGCGGTCACCCGATCAGTAACTAGTGAATGTTCTATTCGTGCAGTAAGGTGTCTTTTGCTGATATTCATTTCTTTCACCGTGAATTTATAATGGCATATGTGTTGTATTGTATCGGTTTGGTCGTTAAATTGCAAGGTAATGTGTCGACATGGTCGGCATATTGCTATTAGTGTTCTCTTTTGCAGCGAAGACATTTTTTTTGTCGAATTAAACAGTGTTCTGTCTCTTGTATGTACTAAATTGTTAGATCTATAAAAAAATGAATGGTGACGTTTAATTTGATGAAGTCTATTCCTGTAATGAAAAAAAATCTGTACATTATGTAAGGTATATTATAGCGTATTAACAAAGTGATGAATGTTTTTTCCATTGCTGATTTTGATGCATCTTGAAAAGTAAGCATCAGATAGCACCAAAGAAGATGCACAAAATTAATAGGAGTAATGCAACGAGTTTATTCACAGCCGTAGCTGTAGTTTTTCCATTCTTAAAAAGGAGTCGTAACGTGCACAAAAAACGTGTAATTATAATCTGTGTACTTCTGGTCGTAGGGTATGCGCTACTGAATCAGATATCCACGGCAAATGCCAAAGATACTGGTACGGGCATGATTGCACCAACTTGGGGGGAAACAGAATGGCTAAATCTCCCTCAGGGTAAGAAGAACCTGGATGTTGAAGATTACCGCGGCAGGGTTGTGTATCTTGCTCTTTTTCAACAGTGGTGACCTGGTTGCCGTAAGTACGGCTTTCCTGCGTTGCGGGAAATAATGAATCATTATAGTGATGATAAAGCAGTTGGTGTTGTTGCAATACAAACTGCTTTTGAAGGATTTTCATCCAATGACTTTCAGTCGTTGTCACGAGTGGCAAAGGAGTACGGACTTACAATTCCGATTGGTCAAAATGGTTGGGATGGAAAACCTTCGCCTTTAATGCACCGTTATAAAACTAGGGGCACTCCATGGATTGTAATTATAGGTAAAGAGGGAATTGTCAGAAGGAGTGACTTTCACTACACCGTGGAAGATTCGATTAGAGTCATTGATGATTTAAAGGGTGCCTTGAGTAAGTAGCCATGGCGTTAATGAACATTAAATCAGCGATAAAACGGGTAACGCAAATTGTTGATAAGCTGGAATCGCCACAAGGGGTTGAAATATTGACCTATAAACGCAACCGTGGTGTTACCATTATCAAAATTGATGAAAGCAACTTGTCCATACAGGAAAGAGGGTATGAGGACAATACCTTTCAAGTGGCAATGAGCGATCTGGAAAAACAGCTCAAATCTATTGCTAAAAGAGAGTTTCCAAGAAGCCGAAAGGTGCGTGTATATCGGTTGAATAGTCC
>JAOZTO010000093.1:0-5237 GCA_029942265.1 Desulfocapsa sp. | reverse complement strand
AAAATTATTACAGATTTAACACCTGAGGTAATGAACTAATGGGAGATTTTTTTGCAAAAATAATGGCATGGGTTGATTCTACACATATTCAGGAACAGGTTGCAAATGTTGATTATATAGCTCTGTCTACAAACCCTTGGTTTTTAGTTCCTTTTGTGCTGGTTGTTGTGTACCTCCTTTACAAACAGGCATTTAGGGATCTGATTGTTATCGCTGCTTTTGTGGGTATCTGGTGGGTCAGCGGTACGGAATATATGAATACTCTGGTTGTTGGTGAAGAACTGGATATTAAAAAAATCTTACCCGTTTTATTTGGTGGCGCAGCATTAATCGGATTTATTATATATCTGTTTTTTGGACGATCCGATTGAAGGCGCCTATGAATTTCTGAAAAAAGGCAACTTTCTTCATCAACACCTCGATGGCATCTTGTTGCTTTTATTGTTAATGTACTGAACAGGAGATACATGGATCGTAGGCACGGACAAGCATCTCTGCCAGTTGTTGGATCTCGCTGTCTGATTTTCCCTGAGCTGTATATTGATGAGCCAGCTCAATAATATCATAATGGATATTAGCGTTATTCTGACTGGTGGGAATGACGCAATTTGCATGTACGATTCGTCCTGAGGCATCAAACTCGTAAGCATGGTAGAGAATACCGCGAGGAACTTCAACCGCAGAAACACCAAGTCCTTCTTTTGGCTCAACGGGTGTGCGGGGAGCCTGCCATGGAGTGTCTAGCAGTTCATCCAGCATAGAGATACTATCCAGCACCACATGCACACATTCCAGTAATTGGGCGATATTCAGCATATACGGATTGTGATTTACAGCATTCAGAGAAAAACGTCCGGCGATTTCCTGAGCCACAGGATGGAGAAGGGAAAAATTATTATTCACTCTGGCAAGTGCGCCAACAGCAAACGAAGGTCGTGAAAGACGGCTCCATTTTGAAGTGGAATGATCGACCATGTATTCGTTGGTCATTGCCAAATACTCTTCTTCTGCCTTGATGACCCCATCCGTTGAGATCAGATCCCCACCTATAAATGGGTAGTGTTTATCTCCTTTTAAGGATACAAACTCTGTTTCCCTGACAAAATCAGGGAAGCTAAAGGTCTGGAAAAGCTCAGCCGTTGCCAGTAAATCTGCCACCACCGCTTCAAGCCTGGATTTTAATTGTAGCAGTTGGTTTTTTTCAGGCAACATGGTAAATCCGCCCACCACTGTCCGGGTCGGGTGCATTCTGCGACCGCCAATAATATCACAGGCATCATTAGCCAGTAATTTCATACGGGCAGCTCGTTGTACAACATCAGGATGACTTTCAATCAGTGGAAATACACTACCCACATTTAAGAAATCCGGAGCAGCCAGAAAATACAAATGAAGCAGATGGCTTTGCAGGGTTTCCATGTGTTTGAGGATAAGCCGCAGGGAGCTTGTCTGCTTGTCTGGAATTATTCCAAAGGCATTCTCTATGGCCCGGATACTTGCCAGGGTGTGTCCAATTGAGCAGATTCCGCAAATGCGTCCACATATATACGGTGCATTTTCCCAATGTTTCCCAACCACTATGGCTTCAAAAAACCTGGGTGTTTCCACCACATCCCAACTTGCTTTTTCTACCTTGCCATCCTGTATCTTAATATGGATATTGCCATGCCCTTCAACACGGGTGAGGTGGCGAACGTTAATATCACAGCTCAGTTTCATTCTTTCTCTCTCATTTTTTCATTTCAGTAATATATTCGGAAAAACCGCCAAAACATTCCATCCGATCAAGCATTTGTTCCATTGTGAAATTGTGTTGTGCCATTATTTCTTTTAGTTGTGTAACATTGGCCTCATCCACCGGCCCTCTGCATCCCCAGCACCCGAGGCGATTGGACGGACACCATGAATCACACCCTGCTCTGGTTACGGGACCAAGGCAGGGTTCGCCAAGATCATAAAGGCAGACGTTATGGTTTTCCTTGCATTCCACGCAAATTGGATATTTGGGATGTTCAATGGATTTACCCAAAACAAGATTGGTAACAATCCGTTCAACTTCTTCTTTTTTTATGGGGCAGCCATAAATTTCCAGATCAACAGTCACATGAGCAGAAAGTGGTTCAACTTTTCTGGTATCAATGGGATAATCGCCATAAACTTCTTTTTTGACCCAATCAAGTTCAAAACGATTTTTCAGCTGGTTTACTCCTCCAAAGCAGGCACAGGAACCAATTGCAACCAGCGTATCCGCCTGCTTGCGAATTTTTTTAAGCCGATCAATCTCGTCACTTCTGGTAATACTTCCTTCCACAAAGGCAATTTGATAATCATGTCCTTTCTCTGTCATTGCTTCACGAAAATTGACAACCTCCACCAGAGAAAGAAAATCGAGTAAACTTGCTTCATTATTCAACATTTGCAGCTGACAGCCTTCACAGGAACTCATTTCAAAAAAAGCAACTTTAGGCTTGTTAATCGGTACACCAAGATAACTTCGTTCTACAGGGCTCATTGTTTTATTCCTCTATGCTCCATTTTCATATAGCTTCTTTCAGATTCAACACTGACCAGTAGTCAAAAACAGGTCCTTCCAGGCAGGTATAAGTGGAGCCTATATTGCAACGGCAGCATTTTCCTCTGCCGCAATGCATTCTTCTTTCCAAAGAGACAAAGATTTTTTGTATGGGCATTTTGGATTTAACAAGCATATCACATACATATTTAAACATTATTGGTGGGCCGCAGACAATGGCGAAGGTGTTCTGGCTAATATCTCCTGCTGCAGCAATACGCTCTTCTAGAATTGAAGTAATGAGTCCCACCGGGCCGTTCCATGTTTCGTCTCCTTCATCAACAATGATACTGAGATCAATATCAAATTGACGCCAGGTATCGTATTGGTAGGTGAACAGAAGTTCAGATGGGTTACGGGAACCATAGATAATATCAATATTGCCATATCGGCTGCGCTGCTCCAGTACCGAAAAAATAGGCGCTCTGAGCGGTACCAGGCCTAATCCACCACCGATAAGCATGATATTTTGATCGTACATTTGCTCAACAGGGAAACTGGTGCCAAATGGTCCACTGATTCCGACTTTTGTCCCACGTGGGACTAAGGAGAGGAAGTTTGTCATATTTCCTGCGCCGCGTATGCAGAGTTCCAGATCACCATGTCTAAGTGGTGAGGAAGAGATTGAAAAGGGCGCTTCTCCGATACCTGGAAGCTCCAGCATTACAAATTGGCCGGGTTTAAAACAAAACCGCTGCCGTTCTTTGGGATCGATAATTTGAATCTGGTAAAGTTTCTCTGTATTGGTTAATGAATAGACATTTGTAATCTCAGCCTGATAGGTGTATTCAAAGCTTGCAAGATCACTTTTACGACCATGTTCTTCCTTGCCGGCCAATACATCAATAAAGGGAAGTTTATTCATTGTTGTTCTCCTTGTCCCGTACACTGGCAATAACTTCAGGAACAGTAATACCAGCCAGACAGGCTTCACCGCAGCGGCCGCATCCAACACAGAGAGGTTCTTCAAAGGCCTCAACAAATCCGCGGTGTTTATGGTAGTAACGATATTTTAGTCTGGTGTAACTGTCGGGGCGAAAATTATGGCCGCCTGCAACCTCGGCAAAATCGAGAAGATTACAGGAATAGAGCTGTTTAATTTTACTTGCACCTTGCAAATCCATATCAACATTTTCAGTAATTCCGTAACAGTAACAGGTGGGACAGACAGCAGCGCAGGTACCGCAGGAAAAGCATTTTTTTCCCCATTCCTTCCAGGATTCAGATTGAAACTCCAGATCTAGGATTTTGGTAAGGTCGGTGTTGTCTACATGGCTGGTGAATTTTTTCAGTTTTTTATCCGTTATTTCAAGAAAGCGGATGTGATCTTGTTCGTCTGGTTCTCTGCTATTAAGTTTATTGATACAGTCAAATGCCTGAGCGGAGTGAATTTCCACAAAATAATCATCACCTAGATCTGTTAAGAACATATCAAAGCCATGAAGTGCAGAATCAGTCCCCATGGAATGGCAAAAGCAGTACGGCTGCGGATTACAGTTTATCCCGACGACAAACATATTTTTTCGTTTGGCAGCATAATAAGGGTCTGGGTAGACGCTTCCTGACAGCACTTTGTCCAGTTTGTTCAGCGCATTGATATCGCAGGCATGAACTCCAAAATAGACAATGGGCTTATGGGCGTTAAGGTCTACATCTTTCTGCCAATCGTTATCTTGTATAGTAAATGTGCAAAATCGTTCTTTAGGTGGGAGGACGTAACGCTTTAATGAATGAATAGTTGAAGGAAAATCAAGTCTTAATTCTTTAAAATCATATACAAAGTCGAAGTCGAACATGGGTGTGGGAGTGTCATCCCCTCTACTCACCGGCCCGACGACATGATTGACTGCAAGCATATCATAAAGATTTTCTAATTCATTCCTGGCAATGACTCTGAAAAGCATGCTTTTCAACCTCAAGTTAGGATTAATCTTAAACACAGCTGACCAATTATATGCATACTATGACTATGTTTGTCCAGTGTTTTTATTCTGAGGTATTAGGTTATGACCTCAAATGCAGCACCAGTTGGATGTCTTTTGCCTTGCCCATGTACAATATTGGAAAAAAATGTAGGTGACAATAGCCAATTAGTAGCATGTTTTATCTGACATTATTTCCCATACCTTAAAGGTCTTCAGTGCTTCATTGCGCATCATTTGAACCATTGGAAGTATTCTACTTTCAATACTGGTGTGTAACTCTTCATAAATAAAGGCATCGTCAAATCCAATCTTTGCCGCATCGTTATGATCAGCTCCGTAAGTGATTCGCTCAATTCGGGCCCAGTATGCAGCAGCAAGACACATGGGGCATGGCTCGCAATTGACAAACATCTCGCATCCGGTAAGGTCAAATGTATTAAGCTGTGCACACGCATTTCTGATACAGACAATTTCTGCGTGGGCGGTGGGATCGTTAGTTGAAGTTACTTTGTTCCATCCTGTTGCAATAATAGTGTTGTTACGAATAATCACAGCCCCAAAAGGACCACCATCCTTTGCTTCCATATGTTCTTGAGCCAGACGAATGGCTTCTTTCATAAAGAAAGTAGTATTTGTTTCTTTTCCTGCTTTCATCTTATCACTTCTCCATGTAGTATGAATTCTTAGTTAGGAACGGGGACGAAATAACTTCCCCATGTAGGCGCTCAGCTTTAGGTCAT
>JAOZTO010000092.1 GCA_029942265.1 Desulfocapsa sp. | reverse complement strand
GACACATCCGCAGCTCAACTCCCCCCGAACTTTAAATTCGCATTTTTATCACGTAGCAACAATATCCTTAATTATGTTGATTAGCAGGCACAGATTTAACATCAACTCAAGCAAACAGCATAACACTATTCACCTTTATAATAATCGGCAAGCAAAGGCTGGAGCTTTTTCCTGGATATCCCAAGATTTTTCTGGTTGTAACAGCGCATAAATCCTTTATTACCCTGCTGTTTTTCATTGTGTTCATCAATCAAAACCAGATCAAGACCGTTTTCCTGTAGATAGGCAAGAAGGCCGTCATGTGCTGTTTGCGTTGCACAAAAGATGATCAGATCTCTACTAAAATCAGGATTGGCAAAAGCGTTCATAGAGAGCAGGACATCAAGCTCACAAGTATCAGCATAGCCCACAAATCCTGAGAAAAGATCCTGATCCATCGCCTGCCACTGACTAACCGGCAACAGGGCTGAAGCAATTCCACACCTAAGCATTTCAAACTGAAATTCCTTATAATCTTTTCGGAGCAAATCAGTAGTTGAAAGTCCGGCAACGTTAAATTTTTCCTTCTGAATTGTATCGAACAACTCCTGCCCAGACACCGAACACAACGAAAAGAGATGCTCGGCAATCACCTTATCTGCTGGTGTTACACGGCCAGCTTTTTCATCAAGGTTTACAGTATCAAGTAGGATCGTCCCCACAAGAAGGATAGCAACATCTTGTGGGATATCAATACTATTTCGCCGAAATTCTTTGCCCACAAGTGAAGTACACGAACCTATCGTCTCGATAATTCGAGGTGTAGCGTCCAAGTACAATCCTTCATCGACATGATGATCCAGAACAGCTGTTACATTGTCATTATACTGTTCAAGGGATGGAGAAAGTTTATTATGATCGACAAGAACAAGATTTGCCCCACTTTCCATCGCTGCTGCAAAGTCAATTTCATCAAAAAAAACGACATCAGCCAATTCAACTCCAGCCTTTTGAAATAAATACACCGCCTCAGTACGCAATTTAAAATCAGCTCTGGGTATTGACATAACAGGAAGAACTACCATGTCGGGATGTTGCTGGTGCAGTAAATATCCATAGGCAAGTGACGAGGCCATGGAATCAAGATCAGCAGCTTCATTGCCAAGTATCAGCAGTTTTGCATCATTTTTCTTTGCCTTTACCAGGCTCAAGTATGTGTTTAGAGCAGTCATTGACAACCTAATTATGTTGAGATTTAACTTTCGATCTATTAACAGATTGATGATGTTTCCATCCTTTATACAGCGGCCAAACAAAAGAAAGAAAAGAGATAAGAAGCACCACAAACGCCAGTTTATCTGTATAAAAAACTGAATAGCCATCCATCATCACGGCACGACGAAAGTTTTCTTCGACCATTTTTCCAAGCACAATACCTAGCACAATAGGAGCTACAGGAAAGCCATAACGCTTAAAAAGCCAGCCGATAACGCCGAATCCTATACATGCTGCAACATCAAACATCGATCCACTCACAGCAAAACTTCCGATAACTGCAATTGCAAGAATCAATGGATACATTATTGCTTCTGGTACTGATACAACCTTGATAAACAGGCGATTTCCATAGACACCAAGTATCAGCATAATCATATTAGCAAGAATCAGTGCAGAGAATATTCCATAGACAATATCTGGATTATTCTTAAAAAGAAGAGGTCCTGGAACCAGATCATGGAGCATAAAAGCACCAAGCAGAACAGCATCAGTTGCACTGCCGGGAATCCCAAGTGCAAGCAATGGCACCAAGGCACCACCGACAGAACTTGAATTAGCGCCCTCAGCTGCTGCCACACCTTCCAACGAACCTTTGCCAAATTCTTCAGGGGTTTTACTCCACCGTTTACTCACATCGTAACTAATAAATGCGGCAATAGTTGCACCTGCTCCAGGAAAAATGCCAATCACAGTGCCAATAACAGAAGATCGCAGGATTGTCATTTTGATCTTCATCATTTCTTTAAACGAAGGCAGTTTATTGTCAACCTTTTCCAGTACACGAGGAATACCTGTCCAGCTTTCCATTTTTGCAAAAACAACACTGACGGCGAAAAGCCCAATAAGTGCTGGGATCAGAGTAAACCCATCGTAAAGTTGATCGCTACCAAAAGTAAATCGTGACACACCGGAAATGGGGTCAATACCGATATTCTTAATCATCAAACCAAAGAGGATAGCAACCATAGATTTCAGCACATTGCCACGGCTCATGGACGCAACAGTTGCAAGCCCAAATAGTGCAAGAGCAAAGTAATCGGCAGGACTGAATTTCAAAGCAACTCTGGCTAGAGGTACTGCAAAAAGGATCAGAATCATAACACCAATAGCACCGCCTACAGTAGAGGCAAGCAGAGCAGTTCCAAGCGCTTTCCCCGCCTGTCCCTTTTGGGTGAGAGGGTATCCATCCATTGCAGTTACAGCAGCAGAAGGAGTGCCGGGGGTGTTAATAAGTACAGCGGTAATCGATCCGCCATAATTAGAAGCGATATAGATAGAGGTGAGTAAAATTAAGGCAAGAGCTGGTTCCATTGTATAGGAAAAAGGAACCAGTAATGCCACGGCAGTGGATGGTGAAAGACCAGGCATAGCACCGGCAAGAATGCCGACAATCACTCCCACAACAATCACAAGAATGGGCTTCCAACCAAGCAGTACTGACAGACCTATTGAAAACGAATCAAGGAGTTCCATAATGGTATCTCAATCAGAGGTAATTTTCAAAAATTCCCAAAGGGAGTTGGATGTAGAGAAGTTTGTAAAAAACAACATAGGAAAAAAGAAGCCAGCCTACTGAAACCGAAATAATAAGTATCGGTTTTCTACAGGAGAGGACATACATCATCACTGAAAGAAAAATAACAGAACTGACAAAATATCCAAGAAACAGGATCGCAAAATAATAGGCCACCATAATGCCTACACCAAGCAACACAAAACCGATGCGCCCGGCTTTGGGGTCTTTATCTGCATCGCCACGAACGATGAAAAAAAGAATGGTAACACACATTGCAGACAGACAGGCTATCCACAACCTGGGAATTAACGCAGGACCTGCCTCTTCCACTGGAAAATCAAAGGTCACACCATAAAAGAGTGCGCCTAAAAGAAGAAGAGCCATGGGTAATAGTGCCTGCCCAGTCCAATTATGCCGTGAGCTTCTCCGAAACACCAATCCTGTGATAATAAAACATGCTGCAAGGAATAATGCCCAGATGCTCAGGCCGGTTCCGTGACTGAAATATTGCATGAATAACCTCGTAAACTTTCAGAAATCAGGGTGCCTCATCGGGAACATTCAGAAAAAGCTTCTGAATGTTCCTGAAAGTCGCCCAAAGACTCGAACGAAGATGGGGTACTAGCCAAATATTTACGATTATTTGACTACTTTATAACACCAAGTTCTTTGAGAGCCGTAGTGAATTCACGCTGATCCTTTTTGACAATTGCAGTAAATGCATCCGATTGTATCAGAAGAGGTGTGGCACCACCTTTTTCGATATACTCTTTCCATTCAGGATCATTAGTCATTTTGGTGAGGAGATCAGAGTAAAAAGCTTCTGCTTCTGCTGGAATTCCCTTACGGGTCATAAACCCACGCCACATTATTTCATGATCAAGCCCTTTCACACCGAGTTCAGCAAATGTAGGAACATCGGCAAATGCACCAGAAAGACGCTTTTCAGACGATACTGCTGCAACTTTAAGATCAGGACGTCCAATGACATCACGAGGATTGCCAACATATGCAACTCCATGACCACCGAGCAACGCTGCCATTGCCTTTCCGCCACCTGAATAGGGTATCCACTTAGCTTTAATACCGGCAGCCTTCCAAGTCTTCAAAGCCATAATGTGATCATTACCGCCTGCGGCAGGACCTACCCAGATCTGTTTACCATCTTTTGCTTTGGCATCAGCCACCAGTTGT
This sequence comes from Desulfocapsa sp., assembly GCA_029942265.1. Taxonomy (GTDB): domain Bacteria; phylum Desulfobacterota; class Desulfobulbia; order Desulfobulbales; family Desulfocapsaceae; genus Desulfocapsa. The sequence goes on along the minus strand of JAOZTO010000092.1, from coordinate 4,216 downwards.
TCCCAAGTAACAACGTCTTGATTTACATTGGTAATCACAGCTTCTGGATCAGTCATCATCATGCCCATCCAGTTGATATCATCAACGTTAATTTTTCCACCAGTTGACACAATTTTACCAATATTTGACTTTGTCACAGCGGCAAACTTATATCCATCTGGTTTCTGGGAAAGAATATATTTAATTGCAACAATTCCACCAGCACCTGATTTATTGACAACAACAAAAGTTGCATCCGTGTACTTGGCAGCAATGGCAGTAAATTTACGGGCAAAGACATCGATTGCCCCACCAGGTTTTGTGTAAACAATTAACTTAATTGGTTTAGTTGGAAATTCCTTTGCCTGTACAGTAGTGATACATCCGGCAAAAATCGCTAGAGCAACAAATAATACCATGATATTCTTTTTCATACTTTCTCCTCTTGGTTAACAAAGTTTTTCATACTTGATGGCGTCGTAAAAACTCTCCATCTGCTTCGTTGCTGCAAATTTTCTATCATTACGACGTACTTTAGTACGCCGAAATGATAGAAAATTTACGCGCCTCGCATATGGAGTTTTTTCCTTAGCCATCTTAATTTTGACCTTTTTACACGTTTGTCATAACGCTCAATTGTAACTATTCCATACCGACAACCCGTTTAGCAGCTTTCAGGTAATTGACATTCTCAAAACTACTTATTTCAAGTTTTTCGATAACCTGCTCCATGGCTTCGTAATCTTCACTCTCGACACAGGCAGTTTCAAGCATTGCGCCATTAAACAGAATCTTTCCATACTCGCAAATAATTCCATCCACGGTAAAGCCATACCGCTCTTTATGCACATCTACTGCGACAACACCGTCAGTTAATGCAACAAGTTCCAGAAATTCATCAAACGAGTAGCTTTCCTGGCTGAGTTTCACGGATACTTGAAGGTTCTCAAAAATAGTTGCAAGCTCATTTTTTTTTACCGGAAATTGGAATTTTCCTCTCGGCTGGAAAATTTCATATCCGTTTTCGGTTTCACCAACTTTAGTCTTTATATCAAGTAAACCGTCACGAATTTTGACATTGGCTTCACTAGTGTAACGTGACAAAATATACGTTTCGCCACTTTGCCGCACTTTAAAAAGTGTGGCCTGTGACTTCCACATAGCAGCTTCCACAATATCTATTAGTTCCTGTCCAAAGGCACGAAATTCTGCCCTCGGAATTACTTTTTCTGCATCTTCTGCAGATGTTGCCTGATTTGCATCATATACGGTCATGATTTTCTCCTAGCCAGCAATGTGTGGCTCGTTTTCTTACGTCTTCTTATAATGGTGACTTTGCAAACATTCTCAACAAACATATTTTTTGTTTAGCTTCAAGAGACTACCGATTCAGCAGACTCAATATCACCGTCTTCACGATCAGGTTCTGTTTCTTTTGAAAGAGCAATCTTCATAATATCTTTTGCTATTTCAGCACTATACAGATTTATCTGATTAAGAGCATCCATCAGTTCCATATGAACGGCATGGGTTTCAAGAGATTCTTCCTGTCTTGCAAGTAAACGATCAAGATGATGTTCACGGTAACTTGAGTCGAGTTCAACATACCCTTCTGTTTTAACACCAACTTTTCTTGCAAGATCCACATCCATATCAGTCATCACATTCTTTAATCGTGAGAGCTGTTTTGCGACTTTTTCATGATACCGGATAAGTTCTTCTTTTCCTTCTTGGGAAAAATCCAGATTGAGCTGTTTTTTCTTCTTAGCAAGAAGGACTATCTGTTTAGTGATGACATCCCCAATACTTTCCATTGAATCCAATAACGATATCAGACTATGTACTTCTGTCCCCTGCCCTTTACCCAGAGATTGCCTGCTGATATTTAAAAGATATCGCCGTATCTTTTCTTCGAGAAAATTAATTTTTCTCTCTCGCATTGCAATCCCTTCAAGTAGGGAAAGCTGTTTGGGGTAAATTTCATCCCGCAATTCTTCATTGGTAATAAAAGGCTTTATGGCAGCACTGTGCATTCTACCCAAAATTTTAGCCATTCGTGTTATTTCAGCGTTGGCAAGTTCAAGCGCTAGAGCAGGTGTTGAGATAAGAGAATCGTCGAGATGCCAAGTAACGGGTTCAATACCTTTTTGCCTCGCTTTTTGGGGAAGGATTCGCATAATAACTGCAGCAAAAACATCAATCAATGGAAGAAATAAAAGAGCAATGCCAACATTGAAAACTGTGTGTGCATTGGCAATTTGACGAGCAGTTCCAGAACCAAAAAACTCAGCAATTTTCCTGATCATATCAGCAAATGGCTGTATCCATGCAATAACAAGCAACACACCAACAACTTTAAACAAAACATGAGCAAGAGCAACCCGTTTAGCCTCTCTGTGAGTTCCAATACTAGCTAGTCCTGCAGTCACACAAGTGCCAATATTAGACCCAAGTATAATCGGAATTCCAGCCTCCAGCGTAATAAGCCCTTGTTGTGCCAGAACAATCACAACTCCTGTTGTAGCACTGGAACTCTGCACCAGAGCAGTAAAGAGAGCGCCAACCAGAATGCCCATAAAGGGATTCTCCATACTCTTCATCATATCTATAAAATCGGGATAGGTACGGAGAGGAGCCATTGAATCGCTCATCAATTTCATTCCATAAAATAGAATACCAAATCCGAGGAGAATATCGCCAACACTTTTGAGACTATCACTTTTACCAAACATTCTCAGTGCAAAACCGCCAGCAATCATACCGAGCGCATAATCAGTGAGTTTGAAGGCCACCATCTGAGCGGTGATAGTGGTTCCAATATCAGCCCCCAGAATAACCCCCAAAGATTGGGTAAACGTCATCAATTCTGCCTGTACAAAACTCACAAGCATTACAGTTGTAGCACTTGACGATTGAATAACCATGGTAACAAATGCGCCCACAACAAGCGCAACAATACGATTGCTGGTTAAGGTGGCAAGTATTGAACGCATCTTGTTTCCGGCAGATCTTTTTAAGCCTTCACTCATTTTTTCCATACCGTACAGAAAAAATGCCAGTCCCCCAAGAAGACCTATTGTCAACATTACCCAGGATATATCCTGCGTCTGTTTCTCTGCTGCATACAACAAACCAGACGAAAGAAGAACTGCTCCAAATGCGGCAAGAATAATGGTTGGAATAACGGGAACCTTGTGTTTTTTCATTATATAATTCATAGTGAGTGTGTGATACGGTTAGTTTTTTGTTTCAGTTTTCAGATAGGTATGCCATTATCGCTATTAATAATACCAAAACTTCGACTACAGTCAAATTAGAAGGCTCTATAGCCCCCATAAGGATTGCTTATGAATCTAGATCAACTGAGGACATTCCAAACAGTTTCGACCTGCGGTAGTTTCACGAAAGCCAGCCGAAAGCTCTTCCTTACCCAACCAGCTGTCAGCCAGCAGATACAAGCACTGGAAGCATCTATTGGAGTGAAACTCTTTGATCGTTCTAGGAACAAGATCCACCTAACCAGACAAGGAGAAATGCTACTGGCCAGAACGTCTAAAATTGAGTATGAAATTCAGAAAATAGAGAGACTTTTCTCTGAGCTCTCAAATCTTGGTCGAGGAAAACTTGAGATTGGTTCCAGCGCAGTCTTTGGAACCTATTTTCTGCCGCGCCCCATTGGAAAATTCAACAGTGAATACCCCTGTATTGAAATCAACCTCCATGCAGGTAATTCTCATGCCATTATTTCCATGCTCCTTGATAATACAATTGAAATTGGTTTCGGTGGCCTCATGGAAGATGAACCCGGAATCGGCTTCTCCCTTATTCACCAGGAGCCATTAGTTGCTGTGGTAGGTATGCAACATCCACTTGCCATTGAAAAAAAAATTTCCGTGGATATGTTGAAGAACACTCCATTTATAGTGCGGGAAAAGGGTACAGGCGTACACCATGATGTGGAAAAATGGTTACAGACACTGCCTGAAACATCCTACCCCGAACGCTTTATCGAACTTGAAAATGTAGAGACAGCAAAAAGAGTTGTGGAAGAAGGATTTGGTGTTACTATTGTGCCACAGGTAGCGGTACAACGTGAACTTGACTCTGGCCTTCTTAAAGTCATCTCTTTTCCTAAATTCCAACTAAAGGCATCGTACTATTTGTATTATCCAATAAAAAGAAAGCTTTCCAGGGCCACAAAGACATTTCTTGCCATGCTTCCTCAAGCTGTGTTTCT
>JAOZTO010000091.1 GCA_029942265.1 Desulfocapsa sp. | reverse complement strand
ATAGTCTTTTTCATGTTTACGGATAGTGAGCATCATAGCTTTTGTGCCAGAGACACCAACGGATTTAATGGCACTCTCCATATCGTGAGAAGCCTTCCGCATCATTTGATAATGTTGCTCTCTTTCGTAATCAGTTGTGGACAGCATCCAAGGAGTTGAAGCTTTAATGTATTTAGCAAGTGCCTGTTGCTGAAGCTCCTTTGCCACCGCATCACAGGCACTGGCTTCAAGAAGTGAATCATAAACGGTAAGAGCATTTTCTAATTTTTTCTTATACTTATCGTTCTTTTTTTGATTGCCAACGGATCGTAAAAAATCTTTTTCGTAGCGACGTACCTGTAAAAGTGCAATCAGCAGATCGTCCACCTCATGCCCGAGAAGATCTACCGCAAGATCATGCGCTGAGGTACGAAATTTCCCCTGAAGACCAGATTTATGGTCAAGTCCTGCTCTCGTCTGAGATTCCACCAATCCTTCAAAGCTCTTCCTGTATTCTCCTACATGTTGAACAATTTCTTCTACTTCACTAACAAGCTGTGATTCATCATTTCGTTTTCCGATTTTCTGTGCATCGTGAAGTTGTGCTATCAAGCCATCAATATTCTTTTCATGTTTATCTAAATATTTCAAATCTTTTCGCAGTAAAAAATCCTTCTCATTTCGACGAGCCTGCAACATAAACATTTCAGCGGCATTAACATGATTAAGGATGGCCACATCACCAGTGATTAAATCATTAAATCCACTTGAGGTTTTACTGGAAGAGATCTGATAAATCGCCATAACCAGCACCATCAATAACAGTATGCCGGCAAATCCACCAATAATTTGAATACTTACTTTGATGTTTTTCATATTTCCCCTAAAAAGTGAGTAGCATTTGATTCATCAAACATGTTCTCGGACAGCTTCCTAGCAATATTATTTAACATATTAAATCACATGATCTTCGATATTACCAGATATTTTACAATACTCAGGAACAAAGTAGTACAATGTGTTGAATATGTACTATTCGATTTTCATTGTTCTCACATAAGTAATTCTAAAGTCTGAACGGCTATCGCATATTCTTCATCAGTAGGCACCACTAAAATGGTACATGCACTGCCACTGTTTTGGATCTCTATGACAGCATCACTTCGAGTAGTATTTTTTACCGGATCAAGACTAATACCTAGTCCATCAAGATCCAACAGACATTGTTCTCTTGCTTCAGGATCATTTTCTCCGATACCACCTGTGAACACCAGACAGTCTGCACCTCCAAGTACAGCAAGATACGCTCCCACATACTTTTTAATGCGATAACAAAATATTTTAAAGGCAAGCATTGCCTGTGTATCACCAGCAGCGGCCAGTTCACCGATTGAGCGCATATCGTTAATTCCACAAATCCCTTTTAGCCCGCTCTCTTTATTTAGCAAATTATCCAGTGCCGGAATATCCATTCCCGTTTCACGAGCAAGATAAAAGAGAATGGCCGGATCAATATCTCCGCTGCGAGTGCCCATAACCAGACCTTCTAACGGGGTCATTCCCATTGAGGTATCCACGCAAAGACCATGATCAATAGCTGCCGCACTAGCCCCGTTTCCAAGGTGCAATGTGATAATTTTCAATTCTTCGTAGGGACGATTCAGGTATTCAGCTGCCTTTTTGGATACATAAGAATGTGAAGTACCGTGAAAACCGTAACGGCGCACCTTGTGTTTTTCATATAGTTCATGGGGCAGAGCATAGAGATAGGCATGTTGCGGGATAGTTTGATGAAAGGCTGTATCAAATACTGCAACCTGCGGAACATCAGGTATTTTTTCCATAAGTACTTCGATACCTGCAATATTGGCAGGGTTATGAAGTGGAGCAAGCGGTATTAACTCTTTAATACCATCAAGTACTTCCTTTGTTACCTGAACAGGCTTATAAAATGCCTCACCTCCATGAACGACCCTGTGTCCGACACCTGTAAGTTCACTCACATCCGTAAGTATTTTTTGTTCAAGAAACAGTTTTTCCATCAGCTGGATAGCACTGCGATGGTCAGGGATGACCTGTTCTGTCTTCAATTCTTTATTGGCACCTGAAGCATCAATAAAGTTAATTTTAATATGTCCAATTGTATCGCCAATTTGCTCGATCACTCCAGAGGCTAAAACTGCTAGTTCAACACCAGTGAAAAGTTGGAATTTTAATGAGGAACTTCCTGAATTCATCACTAATATTTTCATATGATTAGTATCCTTTATTGTATGTTTTGAAAAAAATGCGGTGTCACAGTAAACCGTAATTATTCGGCATCCATGATTGCAGTAGCCATCTGTAACGCCTGACGGGTTACAGTCACATTATGAACTCGAATAATATCTACACCAGATGCGCAGGAAAGTGCGGAGACAACCGCTGTTGCCAAATCCCGATCATTAACTTCAAGACCTGTAATATCTCCAATAAATCGTTTACGGGAATGCCCAAGAAGAAGTGGACAGCCAAGTTCTTTAAATGCAGAAAAGTTTTTGATAATGGAAAGGTTGTGAGTTAGGGTTTTTCCAAATCCTATTCCCGGATCAAGAGTGATGCGTTTGGTATCAACACCATTTTCAGCAAGCCACGCTAGGCGTTCTCTGAAAAAATCCATTATATCGGTTACCACATTGTTGTAGTGTGGTTTTACCTGCATATCGCCTGGCGTATTTTGCATATGCATGATGATTACTGGAACAGATGTCTCTTGGACAAGTGTCAGCATCCGTGGATCTTTTTGCAGTGCAGAAACATCATTAATAATATCGGCACCCGCTTTAAGCGCCTGCCTGGCAACTTCTGCCTTAGTGGTATCAATGGAAATGGGAATTGAATATTTGGAACGAATGGAATGTATGGCTGGGATAACACGATTCAACTCTTCCTGCTCGGTTACAGGGGATGCAAAGGGACGTGTTGACTCACCGCCCACATCTATAATATCTGCACCAGAAGCACAAATAGCCTCTGCCTGAGAACAGGCAGAGGCTACAGAATCAAACTGACCACCGTCAGAAAACGAATCGGGGGTCACATTTAAGATACCCATGATTTTGGGGGGGGTCATGGTTATTCTTTGCTGATTTCTTCAGACTTTGCTACATCCTCCTCCGCTTCTTTCTGAGGAGTTTCTTTATCAACTACTTTTTCTGTTGGTGCCTGTTGCTCTTCACCTGATTCTTCCTCAGGAGATTCAGCGACAGGTCTTTTCACAACAGGTTTCTTTGCCGCTTTTTTCTCAGGTTCTTGCTCTTTTTCAGTACGTTCATACTGACCGGGGCGAAGTTCGTCGAGTACATCTTCAATGTCTTCGAGTAGGATTGTCTCTTTTTCCAGTAAATCTTCCGCTACCCGTTTAAGGATGTCAATATTGTCAGAAAGTAGGTTAAAAACCTTCTCATTAGCGGTTGTTACAATTTTAGAAACTTCTACATCAATCTTCATCGCAGTGTTTTCACTAAAATCACGATGCTGATTGATCTCTCTGCCAAGAAAAATTTGTTCTTCTTTTTTTCCGAAAGCTAAGGGGCCAAGCTCTTCACTCATTCCCCATTCGCAAACCATCTTCCGCGCCATCTGAGATGCACGTTCGATATCGTTTCCGGCACCAGTTGTGATTTCATCAAACACAAGTTTTTCAGCAACACGGCCACCAAAAAGAATGCACAACGAGTGTTCCAGGAATTTTTTAGAATGGGTGTAATGCTCATCCGTTGGCAACTGCATGGTGACTCCAAGTGCGCGGCCACGTGGAATGATCGACACTTTATGGATTGGATCAGTACCTGGTAGAAGTCGTGCTACTACAGCATGACCCGCCTCATGATATGCCGTAATTTCCTTTTCGCTATCTGTAATGATCATGGAACGCCGTTCAGCGCCCATCATAATTTTATCTTTAGCCTTGTCGATCATATGTCTGTCTATCTTGGTGGCTCCAGTTCGAGCTGCCATAAGAGCCGCTTCATTCACCAGATTTTCAAGATCTGCCCCTGAAAATCCTGGGGTTCCACGAGCGACAATTTCCATATCGACATCGTCTCTCATCTTGGTTTTTTTAGCATATATTTCAAGAATCTTTTGGCGACCAAGTACATCAGGAACAGGAACAACGACCTGACGATCAAAACGTCCCGGACGAAGCAGTGCAGGATCGAGAACATCCGGTCTGTTTGTTGCGGCTACGATAATAACTCCCTCGTTTTCCTCAAAGCCATCCATTTCGACCAGCAATTGATTTAGTGTCTGTTCACGTTCGTCATGTCCGCCACCCAAGCCTGCTCCACGATGACGACCGACAGCGTCAATCTCGTCAATAAATATTATACAGGGTGCATTTTTCTTTCCTTGGGTAAAGAGATCACGAACACGCGAAGCTCCTACACCCACAAACATTTCCACAAAATCAGATCCGGAAATAGTAAAGAATGGAACGTCAGCTTCCCCTGCAATAGCTTTAGCAAGCAGGGTTTTACCAGTTCCAGGAGAACCGGCAAGTAACACTCCTTTGGGAATACGGGCACCAAGTTTCGTAAATTTCGCAGGATCTTTTAAGAAATCAATGATTTCTTCAAGTTCATTTTTGGCTTCATCGATACCTGCAACATCTTCAAACGTGACCTTATGTTCGCCCTGTTCCAGAAGCTTTGCTTTGGTTTTTCCAAAAGAAAGAGCACCGCCTTTTCCGCCACCCATCTGCATCTGGCGCATGAAAAATACCCATACACCAATAAGTAGTAACATGGGGAACCATGAAACAAATATGGTCATTAGCCAGGAGTCTCTCTGGACTTCCTTGACGGAAATATCTGCACCGTTATTTCGCAGGATAGAGATCATCTCGTCATCATTGATCGGATAAACCGCTCGGAATGGTTTACCATCCTGTGTTTTACCAGAAACAATATCACCAGATATTTCAACTTTGGAAATATCACGATTTTCAACAGCAGACACAAACTGACTGTAGGTCAGTGAGGTCGTATTGGTTTGTGGTTTATTAAACAGATTAAAGAGTAGGATCATGGTTAAGCCAATCACCAGCCACATAGATAGGTTTTTATAAAAAGTATTCAACGAGTCCTCCGCAACTCTGAGTTAAACAATGGTAAATATTTTTAACACTTTATCAAAATACTTACCATTCAGTGGTTTGGCCTATTTTGAACCAAACACGAATGTTTGTAAACAATATTTGTAACTACACCAAAAAATTGGCATAGCACTGAACTGTAACTGTTCAGATGTGCCCCATATTCGTCCATTTGGATATTCGAAGCATAGTTTGCTATGTGAGAATGTCCAAATGGGCGAATATGGGGTGCAGCTGAATAGTTACACAATATTTAGTATAATTAATAACACTTTACGTGTATCTGTTGTTGGATTACCACTACCAGATAAGTTACACAGCAACACAACCATAAGCGCAGTTGAGCACTCTGTCGAGTGCTATACTGTTTTTTTCAAAAAAAGAGCTAAATTGATTCAATTTTTTGTGTGAAGTACTGAACTGGATGCACCTCAATTTCTTTTTCACGCATGGCCTTCATGGCCATAACAACTGCAACAGCGCCAGTGGCTGTAGTGCTGTAGGGAATGTGAAGTTCAAGGGCTGCACGACGGATAGAGTAGGAATCTTCTGTGGTACGTTTTCCCATGGATGTATTTACAACCCAGGCAATTTGTTGATCCTGTATTTTATCCAGAATATGCGGTCTGCCTTGTGAAATTTTATTCACCTGAATACAGGGTATATCATTTTCCTGAAGAAATGTTGCGGTTCCTTCAGTGGCGACAATATCAAAATCCATCTCAACAAGAGTTCTTGCAGGTGTCAGAATCGTGTTTTTATCACTGTCCCGAACACTGATGAACACTGTTCCGCTGTCGGGGAGCGTTGATCCTGCTGCAAGCTGCCCTTTGGCAAGTGCAAGGCCAAGATCATCATCAATTCCCATCACCTCACCTGTGGATTTCATTTCAGGTCCAAGCAAAGTATCCACACCATCAAAGCGATCAAAAGGAAATACAGCCTCTTTAACAGCCCAATGAGTAATTTCCACCTCTTCTGTAAGCCCAAGTTCAGCCAATGTTTTTCCCATCATGATTTTGGTGGCCATTTTAGCAAGGGGAACACCCGTTGCCTTTGAAACAAAAGGAACGGTTCTTGATGCCCTTGGATTCACCTCAAGAATGTATAAATCATCTCCTTTTACAGCATACTGAACATTCATAAGGCCGATAACTCCAAGTTCAAGTGCCATGGCACGACTTGCTTCTTTGATCTCAGCAATCATCCGAGGAGAAAGAGTATGCGGCGGTAAAACGCAGGCAGAATCGCCTGAGTGAATTCCAGCCTCTTCAATATGCTGCATTATGCCGCCGATAATAGTATCTTCACCATCACAGAGTGCATCAACATCTACTTCAATGGCATCTTTTAAAAACTTGTCAATCAGAACAGGATGATCGGCTCCAGCAATGCCTGGAATGGCCATGAAATTACGGATCTCATCATCATTATATGCAATACGCATATCCCGTCCACCAAGCACATAAGATGGACGAACTACAACAGGATAGCCAATTTTCTGAGCAATAGCGAGTGCTTCTTCCAGAGTCTGAACAGTATCGTTATCCGGTTGACGAAGACCCAGTTTCTGCAAAAACTGCTGAAAACGTTTTCGATCTTCGGCGCGATCAATGGAATCAGGAGAGGTACCAATGATTGGTACCCCTTCTTCTTCAAGAGCTACAGCAAGATTAAGTGGTGTCTGACCGCCAAACTGCACAATCACTCCGTCTGGTTTTTCAAGATCGATAATATTTAAAACATCCTCAAATGTGAGTGGTTCAAAATAGAGTTTATCTGAGGTATCATAATCTGTGGACACTGTTTCAGGGTTTGAGTTAACCATAATAGACTCTACACCAATCTCAGCAAGAGCAAAGGATGCATGCACACAACAGTAATCAAATTCAATTCCCTGACCAATACGATTAGGCCCGCCACCCAGAATAATTACCTTCTTTTTATCAGTAGCAGTTGCTTCATTTTCCTGTTCGTAAGTAGAATAGTAATAGGGAGTATATGACTCAAACTCAGCAGCGCAGGTATCCACAAGTTTATAAACTGGTTCAACCCCTAGGGTTTTTCGAAGTTCACGAACATCTTTGGCCGATGTTCCGGTGAGAAATGCAAGCTGATAATCTGAAAAACCATATTCCTTACAACTTCTGAGGAAATCAGGCGATAATCCCTTAAACCCCTGCTTGCGGATCTCATTTTCCTTTGTTACAATTTGTTGAAAATTATATAGAAACCATGGATCTATTTGGGTCAACGTAAAGAGTTTTTCGATGGAGAAATTACGTTTCAATGCTTCATGGATATAACCGACCCGTTTTGAATTTGGTTTTCGTAGATTGGCTTCCAGGTCTTCGAGTTCAAGGTGGCTATGGTCTTCCTTTCCATCACCACCAAAACCAAATCTTCCGGTTTCAAGTGATCTCATTCCCTTCTGAAATGCCTCTTTAAAAGTACGTCCCATGGCCATGGTTTCGCCAACTGATTTCATGGCGGTACTCAAGACATCTTCTGCTCCGGGAAATTTTTCAAAGGTCCAGCGTGGAATTTTCACCACACAGTAGTCAATGCTTGGTTCAAAAGCGGCGTATGTTTCACGGGTTATATCATTTTTGAGTTCATCAAGCGTGTAGCCGACAGCAAGCTTTGCAGCAATCTTTGCAATGGGAAAGCCGGTTGCCTTGGAGGCGAGTGCCGAACTTCTTGACACACGAGGATTCATCTCAATAACCATGAGTTCCCCATCTTCAGGATTTACGGCAAACTGTACATTAGATCCACCGGTTTCAACACCGATCTCACGGATAATGGCGATGGATGCATCACGCATATTCTGATATTCACGATCAGTTAAGGTCTGAGCTGGAGCCACAGTGATTGAATCACCGGTGTGTACACCCATGGCATCAATATTTTCGATGGAACAGATGATAACCACATTGTCCTTGGAATCACGCATCAACTCAAGTTCATACTCTTTCCAGCCAAGAAGACTGCGTTCAAGCATAATCTCGGTGGTCATGGAGAGATCAAGGCCTGATGTTGAAAGATCTTTTAATTCCTGACGATTATAGGCAACACCACCACCAGTTCCGCCTAGTGTAAAACTTGGT
>JAOZTO010000090.1:6602-8244 GCA_029942265.1 Desulfocapsa sp. | reverse complement strand
CTGGGTTCTCCCCAGCAGAAATTGAACATGGGCTTACTTCAACGTTGAGTGATCGGGGAATTGCCAATGGTTCACTCAGTGTCTTGTGGCCACTGTTTACTGGTGGTCGCATAACAGCAGCTCAAGGTATTGCAGAAGCAGCTCTTGCAGAGGCAAAGCAACAGCGTGCTATGAAGGTGAATGAACAGTTCGAAACGCTTTGTAGCCGTTATTTTGCAGTGGTAATGGTGCAGCAACTCCTCGATACCCGAACAGAAGTTGTGGAGAGTCTGAAAATTCATCTAAAACACGCACAGTTGATGGTAGACAACGGCCAGATCGCTGAAGTGGAAAAGCTGCAAGCCGAAGCATCGTATGATAAAGCACAGGTTGACCGGGAAAAAACGGCCAATGATCTTCTGATTACTCAGGCTGGGTTGACCAGTTTGCTCCAGCAGAAACAGCCGGTTTTTCCCAGTAGTCCTCTTTTTATGAATTCCCAGCTCCCTCCTCTTAAAACGTTTATTGAAAAGACTCTTGCCAGCTATCCGGGGCTTGCGATTCTTGATGCAAAAGAGGATATGGCAACAGGTGTGGTTGATGCTGAGACTGGGAAATATTATCCGGAAGTTGCTTTGTTGGGAAACTACAGTCTTTACAAGGAAGATACCCTTGCTTTTCAATTAGAACCTGACTGGTTTGTTGGCTTGGCAGTAAGTGTCCCTCTGGTTGATCGATCAGGACGAAGTGGTAAACGTCAGGCAGCAAAAAGTCTTGTTGATAAAGTTAAGGCACTTCGTATGCAGGCTAGGCAGGACTTATCACTTCTGGTGGAAAAAAATTATCGTCAGGCAATGCAGGCGATAGATGAATATAACGGTTTATTGTCGAGTTTACGACTTGCTGAAAAAACGGTCGAATTACGGGAAAAGGCATTTGATCAGGGTTTTGCAACATCCCTTGATGTGGTGGATGCCCGACTGTATGTCGCAGCTGTGAAGAGCCAGCGATCCCATGCCGCTTATATGTATGTCACTAAGCTTGCTGGAATTCTTGCAATTAGTGGGGATTTAAACGAATTTGTCAATTATCAGGTAAAGAAGAGACAAGAATAAAGGATTGATCTATGCGTATATTGAAAACACTACTTATCATTCTCATTGCAGTAGCAGGAGTCGGATGGCTCGGTTACAATTTCTGGTTGGCGTATCAGCCTGTAACTCCTCTTATCCAGGGTCAAATTGAAGCCAGGCAGTACACTGTATCATCAAAAATTGCCGGAAGAATAGATGAGATTTTGGTTAAAAAAGGCGATACGGTGGAAAAAGGACAGCTAGTTTTCACCATTCACAGTCCTGAAATTGCGGCAAAGCTCGAACAGGCAAAAGCTGGCCTGGCAGCAGCAGATGCAATGTCTGAAGAGGCAGAAAAAGGTGCTCGTGAACAGGAAATTGCAGCGGCTCATGACAAGTGGCAACAGGCAAAAACTGCAACCGAACTCTACGAAAAAACCTTTAAACGTATCGAAAACCTGTTCACAGGTGGTGTGGTTGCCGAACAGAAGATGGATGAAGTGCAAACCAAGTTGAAAGCAGCTAGATTTACTGAAAATGCAGCAATGCAACTATATCAGATGGCCGTGGAAGGCACCAGGGAAGGAACC
>JAOZTO010000090.1:0-6592 GCA_029942265.1 Desulfocapsa sp. | reverse complement strand
CTCGTATGGCAGCAGGTGCTGTTGCTGAAGTGGAAGTATACGCCGCCGACACCAGGATTAAAAGCTGGCACAACGGTGAAATTTCACAGATCCTATTACGCAGTGGTGAGCTTGCTCCACAGGGATTTCCCGTGGCAACACTTCTTGATATGTCTGATAGCTGGGCTGTTTTTCATATTCGAGAAGATATGCTCAGCGATTTTACAAAAGGGCATGAATTTAAAGTTCGGATTCCAGCACTTGGGACATTAGAGTACACGTTCAAAGTGACTTATGTTTCAGTGATGGGTGATTTTGCCATCTGGCGTGCCACAAATAGCAGTAAGGGCTTTGATATGCGAACCTTTGAAATTGAAGCACGTCCGCTTCAGGAAATAAAGAATCTTCGTGTGGGCATGAGTGTTATCATTGCAGACTGATGCTTCCTGAAACACGACCAGAAAAAACGCCTTCAGAATGGCATAATATTCTTACTGATCCCTGGTTGTTATCTCTGGTGAGCTGGCTTCCTCCGGTCTGTTTTCTGATCGTATATGCAATTTTTGCACAAGGGTTGGCACGAGATTTACCCATTGGAATTGTTGATCTTGATCACAGTAAACTCTCCCGTCAGATGAGCAGATATTACGATGCCAGTCCGACACTCTCTGTCCAAAACCACTATCCCTCCCTTGAAGAAGGCTTCAGCGCCCTGCGAAAGTGTGATATATACAGCCTTGTGCTGCTGCCAGATGATATGGAAAAAAATGCCATTCGTGGTAATCCGCCTCAGGTTGAAGCTTTTTACAACAATCAGTTTTTACTGATTGGCAAGCTGATTAAATCTGAAATCCTCATGGCGCACAGTACTCTGGTGGCTCAGCTGGATACCGTGAAAAATCTTTCCTCAAAAACGACAATAATCAGCCAGGCGATTGGAGATGCCGTACCTATTGGTAGCCAGATGACACCGCTCTTTAATCTCAATAAGAGCTATGCCCAGTTTCTTGTTTCTGCCATTATTCCGGCAACGTGGCAGATTTTTATCGTTATTACAACCGTGTTGTGCATTGCAGCAGAATTGCGACGTGAAGGTTTGGCAGTGTGGTTAGGCACTCATCCGGCCCATGCTCTTTTTAGAAAACTTCTCCCCTATACGCTGCTTTTCTGGCTGCATGGGATCAGTTTTCTGGTGGGTATGTTTGTCTTTCTTGGTTGGCCGATGCATGGTAATTTTGGGTTTCTTGTGTTGTGTCAGTTACTCACTGTTTGTGCCTGTCAGGCGGTGGGATCGCTTATATTTTTCCTAAGCAAAGATCCTGCCCGTAGTATTGGTCTGGCCGCTGCCTATACAGCACCTGCACTTGCCTTTATGGGAGTTACCTTTCCGGCAACGAATATGAATGATCCTGCCACAGTCTGGCGAAGTATCTTACCCATTAGCCACTATATTGATATACAGATAGCTCAGACAAATTATGGTGTGCCAATTTCGATGTCACAGTCTCAGTTGGAAAGCCTTGCTCTCTTTATACTTCCTGGGTTACTTGCTCTTGTTCTCGCTGGAAGAACTGCACAGACAAAGAATCGGGTGAAGACATGAAACTTTTCGACCTGATTGCGGCTGAGTTACGTGCCATTTTCACCAATGATGCTCTTATTCTTACCGTTTTTGGTGGAGTTATTTTTTACAGCTTTCTATATCCTCTTCCATACGAAAAAGAGTTACCACGAGAACAGACAGTAGTAGCCGTTGACCTTGACGGCAGTCAGCTCAGTCGCCGCCTCATTCGGATGGTCAATGCCACGCCACAGGTTGATATTGTACGGCAGGCGTATACGCTTGCAGAAGCAAAAGAACAGATGCTTGACAATAAACTGGCCGGAATCCTTGTGATCCCTGCTCATTTTTATCGTGATATTCTTCAAGGGAACAGCCCCACAGTATCCTATTCAGGTGATGCCAGTTATTTTCTGGTGTATAGCACTGTTCTGGAAGGGATGGTGGCGGCTGGTAAGACACTGGCAGCAGAAGTTTCAGTGACACGTCTGCTGATGTCTGGTCAGACAATGGAGCTTGCAAAAAAACAGTATAGCGCTGTGACACTTGGTTTACATGCAATGTTTAACGAGGCTGGAGGATATGTGAATTACGTTATACCTGCAGTTTTTGTGCTTATCCTCCATCAAACATTGGTCATGGGTGTTGGAATCCTTGCAGGTAGACAAAATGAGCAACTGGCGGCAGGAGAAAAGCTCTATTGGCAGGATGTTCCGGCTTCTGCGCTACTATTAGTGAGAGCTGTGCTTTTCTTTGCAATGTATGTTGTACTCTCTCTTTATTACTATGGGGTTTCGTTTGAGATGTATGATATACCCCGTTTGGCAAGCATCAAAGATCTGGCACTGCTTAGCGTTCCTTTTCTTTTCTCAACTATATTTTTAGGAATAACCCTTGGCAATTTTCTTCCACGGCGGGAGATTGCCTCGTTGATTGTGCTGCTCAGTTCCATGCCAATTGTTTTTGCTTGTGGTTTTATCTGGCCGGCAAGTGCAATTCCATCACCAATTCTTACAGCCATGCTGTTTATTCCTGCCGTACCAGCAATAAAAGCCTTTGTGCTTCTTAATCAGATGGGGGCAGACTTTTATCAGATCAAATCACTTGTTAGTCATTTATTACTTCTTACTCTTCTGTATGGGAGTAGCGCTTATATCGTGTTAAAATTGAAAATGTGGAAAGGAAAAACTGAAAAAATTTGAGGGGGGATGAGTAGTTTCATCAAATTCGTATGGAAATAGCAACGACTCATAAAAACACAGACTTTGATGCCTTAGCATCTGTTATTGGCGCTACAATTATTTATCCCGGTTGTGTTGGGGTGATTCCCAAAGCAGTAAATCGCAATGTCGATCAGTTTCTTTCCACCCATAAAACAGCCTTTAATCTCATTCTTCCCAACGAGATAGATCCCGAACAGGTGACAAAGCTGATAGTGGTGGACACCAATCAGTGGCATCGTCTCGACAGGATGGAAAAACTGAAAGCTAAAGATAATCTGAAGATCGATTTGTGGGATCATCATATGGCTGTGGATGGTAATATCAAAGCTGATTGGTCTTGCCGAGAACAAATAGGTGCCACCGTCACTTTGTTTGTTAAAGAGATGATACGAAGGGATCTCAGTATCAGTCCGCTGGTTTCAACGGTATTGCTGATAGGGCTTTATGAGGATACAGGACATTTGACGTTCCCTGCAACCACAGCAGATGATGCAAGAGCCGCTGTGTATCTGCTTGAGAACGGCGCAGATCTGAATGTTGCCGGTTTTTTTCTCAACCCTCCCTATGAGGAAACTCAGAAAGAAATCCTTTTTGAAATGATGAAAGAAACTGAAAAGGTGTCAATCAACGGTAATTCCATCGGATTCAATACGGTCTATCTTGATAAAAGTGTGACAAATCTTGCAGCTGTAGTCAATATGTATCGAAAGATCATTAATGTCAGTGCCATTTTTGTTATTTTTATCAATGAATCGAGATATACCATTATTGGTCGCAGCGGAGTGGAAAGTGTTGATATCAGTCATGTTATGATTCATTTCGGCGGTGGAGGTCATGCAGGGGCTGGATCTGCTACCGTTAAAGCGAATCAAATCTCTCCTGCTGCTATTAAAGATAAAATAGTAGATCTTCTTAGCAAGAAACAGACAGGGCTTGTTCAAATATCAGATATTATGTCGTTTCCTGTTTGCTCGGTCAGCCCGAGTACACCAATGCATGAAGTCCAGGCACTTATGGCTGCTAAAAATATCAGAGGGGTTATGGTGGTAGAAGGGAACGAAATTAAGGGTATAGTCGTTCTTTGGGATCTGAAGAAACTTACAAAAGAAAGGCAGTGGAATAGCCCGGTAAAGGCATTTATGGCAAGAGATATAACTACAATTTCCCCAACCACCTCACCTGCTACTGCGGCACGAACAATGATTGAAAAAGATGTGGGGCATCTACCGGTAGTCCACAATGGTGAGATGATAGGTATTGTTACCAGGACGGATATTCTTACATATTTTTATGATTTGCTGCCGGGGTGATTTGAGTTTTTATTTTTTTTGTCGATTCTTTTTAGCGTAAGTGTTGGTATTTGCGTTGTTAATTGGTTTGCGTCAGGCACTAATTAAAATCTGGTTAAGAGCGTAAAAATTTAGTATCTTACTTCTTAAATCCTGTCATAAAAAATAAGAAATGGGAGTTCCTATAAAATATCCTTATGGATATCCCCATAAGGTACTTACTTGCGGTTTACTGCGTTAGGAACGGGAATTAAACAACCTGAACATACTTCTTTGAAATTTTTTCGTCAGCTATACTGAAAAAAGTTTTCCATACTACCTGTATGTAACGTTTTTTTAAGTATAGCTGACGGAACAAAGGGCTGGAAAGATGTTCAGGTTATTTGATGTACGTTCCTTAGTATTCTTTCGGTAATGGATGGTTTGGAAATCATTCGAAATAGTTGTGCTCTCATTGAAAGGTGATATTATGAAAGAAAATATTAAATTAAATAAGAAAAATCGAGAAGATGGAGAAAAAAAGCTTTTTGAGCTAATAAATCAGGCGGGTAATGATGCTCGCAAACGTAAACAAAAGGCAATGTCTCTGCATTCCAAGAAAATCCGAGATGCAATTGCTGAAGGAATCCGTAACAGACAAACTTCTCTCTCTGTATGACGATTATTCAAAAACCAAGACTTATTGTTGTTGCGGGTCCCAATGGTTCAGGAAAAACGACAATCACCGAGAAACTATTGCGTCACGAATGGATGGATGATTGCGAATATATTAACCCTGATTTCATAGCCCAACAAGAATTTGGCGGTTGGGATTCAATAGAATCCTTTGTAAAAGCTGCTAACCTTGCAAAAGAAAGACGAGAAAACTTCTTAAGTAACAAGAAAAGCATGGCTTTAGAAACTGTTTTTTCTACAACAGAAAAGGTAGATTTTGTACAAAGGGCAAAAGCGGCTGGTTTTTTTGTCAGATTGTTTTTTGTTTGTACTAATGATCCATCTATCAACGCACAAAGAGTTGCACTACGTGTTTTGGAAGGTGGTCATGATGTTCCGATCAAAAAAATAATTAGTAGGTATTATCGGTCAATTGCAAAGTGTGTCGAAGTTGTCCCTTGGGTAGATCGCATCTATTTTTATGACAACTCAAAGAAAGATACTGATCCTTGTTTAATGTTTCGTGTTACTGACGGGAAAATAGCAAAAAATTATGAGAATTTAACTCCTTGGGCAAAACCGATATTTGATTCAATCCCAAACCAATGAATTGCCACAGTACTTTCAGGTAAAAATCAGAGGTGCGTAAATTTCAATTCTCAAGCTCCCCAATACTTTCCGGGCTTTTTACGGAAGCTTTACAACCCTGCACAGGGTTCAAGAACAAGCCATTCAGCCAATTTTGGATGGCAAAGACCTTATTCTCCAATCAGCTACCGGATCAGGAAAAACAGAAGCAATACTTGCCCCGTGTCTTGAGGGAATTATTGCCTCCGGCAGAAAAACAACAGCTTTATATATCGTTCCAACAAGAGCACTGGCCTTTGATATTCGGCGGCGGTTCAGTACGTTGCTTAAAGACCGATTAGGTATTCGTTTAGCCATCCGAACCGGCGATATAAAGTCTGCTGGTGGTCGTCCTGACATTATTCTCACCACTCCAGAATCCCTAGATGTAATGCTTGGAAGTTCAAACACTGATTTACGAGCATTTTTACAGCATGTTCGCACAATCATCATTGATGAAGTTCATCCTTTTGTCCATCAGTATCGTGGGCGACAATTGTCCTGGCTTATGCAGCGCCTGGAAAGACGCACAGGCAGGACATTACAGCGAGTCGCCTTGTCTGCCACCATTGCTGACCCGGATGCTGTGTGCAGTTTTCTTCAATTCCGTCCCGAGTATATTCTACTCACTGAGAATGTTCGACGTGAGATTCAGCCCCGTCTTATTCATCTAAAAGATGATGAGAATGAGTTGGTCAGTCTCTTGTCTGACCTATCAGAAGAATGGAAATATAGAAAAATTCTGATTTTTGCCAATAGCCGAGGGCGATGCGATAAGATTTTTGGGTTGTTAAATGAAATCGGCTCTTTTAATGGGCGAACATTACTCCACTATTCCAATCTCAACACCAAAGAAAGGCAAACTGTTGAGCAGCAATTTCGCGAGCAGGAGCGTGCTGTCTGTGTGGCAACAAGTACTCTTGAGCTTGGTATTGATGTCGGTGATGTGGATGCGGTACTTCTTTTTGAACCGCCCGATTCTGTTTCCGCATTTTTACAACGTATTGGCAGGGCAAACAGGCGGGAGAATTCTATTCATTTTTGGGGGATCTGTCGTGGTGGAGGAGCCGGGGAGCAGTTACTACGGTTTCTGGCATTGCTTCGTTTGGCAGAAGATGGACAGGTGGAATCTGCCCTGTCTGGTGAAATGCCAAGCGTACTCAGTCAGCAGTTTATTTCCTGTCTGTATGAAAAAAAACAGCTGAGTCTAGCTGCATTACAAGATCTTTTCGGAACGTTCTATGATGAAGATATATTTC
>JAOZTO010000089.1 GCA_029942265.1 Desulfocapsa sp. | reverse complement strand
TGAATGATCCAAAATACACAATTACTTCAAAACTTGGTACAACGGGCGAAATGGCCACAAAACGATTGATGCCTAAAGCCAACTACAAATCATTTGAAGATTCCACTGAAGCCGCACTTGAAGTAGCTGCTGGACGTGCCGATGCTTTTATTTATGATCTTCCTACATGCGCTGCTTTCCAGGCACGTCAGGGTGATACAGCAAAAACAGTATTTCTTGATGTCCCTTTTACCTTCGAACCACTTGCTTTTGCTGTTCGTAAAGGCGATCCTGATTTCCTCAACTGGCTCAACAACTTTCTTCGTCAGATCCAACACGATGGTTCCTATGACAGAATTTATAACAAATGGATGCGTGGTTCCGACTGGTTGAAACTGGTTGAATAAGTAACAGCTTTCGTAATTCAGAGCCGGTGGACAATATGTCCACCGGCTCACTCTGTTTTATTGTAAGCGTCCAATTAACCGCACCTTGCTCTATCAAACTCCTGTCCTGTAAGTGTTTCATGGACGCCGCCATGTGCGATCTCGAAGTGCACGATAATACATGTTGGTATATCGGGTACTTTGAGATCGTGCAGGGTGGTGTTCATGGAGCGCTTACGTTTTATTTTCATTGACAGACTCGTAAAAAGTCTGAATTAACGGTGGCTTTCTGTGGAAGAACAACTGACACAAAAACAGATTCGATTCTGGTCTGGTGCTTACTTTGTAATTATCATTTCTCTGGTTGGTGGGTTTGTTCTGGCAACATCACAAATCACCTACACATGGCGCTGGTCAATAGTACCTAGCTATTTTATCGCCCATGAAACTATCGCTATACAGTCAGAAATGGATGGCACCGTCAGTGCTATTGACCCTGCCGATACCAGCACCACAATCGTGATAACAGCTGATGATGGGAAAAGTGAGACGTATAACATTCCCAGTAAAGGTGAAATTCTCGTTGCTGACGGTGATATGATCTTCATGGGAGATATCCTAGCCAGCTATAAGGAATGGCAGCCGGGGCTTCTCATGCTTGGTATGATTATGACCATCAAGGTCAGTATCTATGCCATTATTTTTGGAATAATATTAGGTATATGGGGAGGCATTGCCAGAATTTCGGCAAATCCTGCTGCCAGATGGCTTGCGTACACCTATGTGGAACTTATACGGGGTACACCTCTTCTTGTTCAGATCTTCATCTGGTATTATATTGGCTCAACACTGATCAATCAACTGTTTCAACAGTACATCGGTTTTGAAATACCTGCTATCTGGTATGGAGTTATGGCACTCGCCATTTTTACTGGGGCTTATGTAACTGAGATTGTACGATCCGGAATCCAGTCAATTAACATAGGACAAACCGAAGCCGCCCGATCACTTGGTATGACGCATTTTCAGTCTCTGCGCTACATTATTATGCCGCAGGCTATGCGTCGCATTCTTCCCCCTCTAGCTGGTCAATTTATTAGCTTAATTAAGGATTCTTCTCTTCTCGGAATTATCTCTATAAGAGAGCTTACCAAGGCGACTAGAGAAGCTGTTACTACAAGCTTTGCATCATTTGAACTCTTTTTCACCTGTGCAGCTCTCTACCTTATCCTGACTTTTACCTTGTCCCTGTTTGTTCAATATCTTGAAAGGAGAATGGGAAGCAAATGATTGACGTACAAAATGTAGACAAGATATTCTACGTACCCCATGAGATCAAGGCGCTAGATAATGTCACAGCACATATTGACAGTGGCGAAGTGGTGGTTGTTATCGGTCCCTCTGGTTCTGGAAAATCCACTTTTCTCAGATGTTTGAACCATTTAGAATCAGCAGATGCCGGAAAAATTCTCATCGATGGCGTGGATATCCTTGACCATAAAACAAATATTGATCATATCCGTGCAGAAGTTGGGATGGTGTTTCAATCATTCAATCTTTTTCCCCACAAGACGGTGGAGGAAAATGTTATTCTTGCGCAACGTATTGTGCGTAAACGTACTGTTGCAGAAGCAAAAGAGCGAACAGCAACCCTACTGAGCAAAGTTGGTATTCAGGACAAAGCATCTGCCTATCCATCTCAACTCTCCGGTGGCCAGCAACAGCGAGTAGCCATTGCCAGAGCTCTTGCCATGGATCCCAAGATTATGCTCTTTGACGAGCCAACCTCAGCACTTGATCCTGAAATGATCGGCGAAGTACTCGATGTTATGAAAACTCTTGCTCGGGAAGGCATGACCATGGTTGTGGTAACACATGAAATGGGATTTGCCCGTGAAGTGGCTGATCGTGTTATATTTATGGATTCTGGTGCCATTGTCGAAGTTGGTTCACCGGAACATTTTTTCACAAACCCGTCTCATGATAGAACTAAGCTATTTTTGAGTCAGATTCTATAGAGGCACTCTCGGACACATTTGAAGTAGCCAGCGACACCTCAAGATGTCTGGCACCAAGTGAAACAGTAAAGCAGAGCAGAAAATACATCAGAGACACCGTAATCCACACTTCGTTGGTGCGCTGTGTTGAAGACATCACTTGTATTCCCTGAAAAGTTAGCTCCTGAATAGAGATAATGGATACAATGGATGAATATTTAATAGTATTGATAAACTCATTGGCAAGAGGAGGCAGAACACGCCTTGTAGCCTGTGGCAGAATGATAAACCGCATCTGCTGCAACCACGTCAAACCAAGTGCGGCCGATGCTTCCCACTGTTCCTTTTCTATAGACTGGATACCTGCCCGTACAATTTCTGCAATATACGCACCCTGAAATAGGGCCACTGTTAACACCCCGGAAACAAAGGCAGCGAAAAGCCCTGGTGGTGCCGCAATTATTGTCAGAACCTGTTCTGCTATTCCGGTTCTGTTGCGAATAAACTCATCCACGCCAAGCATACTCATCAACTGGTCGGAAACAAAAAAATAAAAGATAAAAACCAATACGAGTGGTGGGATATTACGAATCAACTCCACATATGTACGCCCTATTAACCTGAAAAAAAGACGTTTTCTGGTTCGTAAAATTCCCACGAACACGCCGATTGCAGTAGCAAAAATAATCGACCATATACTAAGACGGATAGTGGTAAAAAAACCTTCCAGTAAAATATTACTGACCCAGCGTCCCTTTTCCGCATCCCAGCGGAATAAATACTGTGGAATCACCCCCCAATCCCAATGATATTGAAGTCCAATACTCATTCTGAAAGCAACATAGCCGAAAAAGAACAGCAGAGCAGCCGTAACAACAATATCGAGAAGAATATTGCGTTTTTTTATAAGGTAAACACCGGTCATAGGGATGTAGGACAGAGGATCAGAACCAACAGACAGGTAAATTAGTAGTTGATATGATGTGATTCGGCAAATAACTTGAACACATTAGATTCTTTATACTTCTTAAGTTCCCTAGAAAACCTGTCAACAAAAGCCTCATCAACTGTTTTCTTTGAAAACATTATATAGAGTAAATCTTCATTAAATGCTTTGGGCAGAAGCACCACTTCATCTTCCACCCCCAGAGTCTTTATTTGCCAGTAGCCAACAGAACGAGGAACAGCAACCAAATCGATGCGCTTAGCAAGAAGCTTCTGAAAATTCTGTTTTCCTTCAGTTACCTCTTCATAATTTTGTTCTTTTTTTATAAAATCCATAAACTCAGGACTGTAGGAAAATCCCTTAACAACTCCAATTGTGTACTTCTTCAAATCATCAAATGTATTAAACGTCAAAGATCCAGCATCTTCTTTTCTGATAAAAAATACATAACTAAACTTTATCAACGGTTCCTGCGGAAAATAGCAGTGATCTTCCCTTGTTGCTGTTTTTGTTGTGGTAAACAGAGCGTCAAGTTTACCGGAAAAAACCATCTGAACGGCTCTTGCCCACGGGTAAATTCGATAGTCGTTTACTGCAACATTCATTTTTTCCAGCACCGTGGTGACCATGACGGGTACAAATCCATGAACATCCGCGACCGATTCTACAGCATAATGATAGGGGGGCCATTCATCTGATCCGACATTCAGCGATTCTTTGGCATTTGCACTCGTGGTCACAAGAACCAGTGCTGTCATGATACTCAGAAACCATTTCATACCCTTTCTCCTTTAGGAGCTAATTGTTATCACTTGCTCGTTACGAAACAGCATCCTTTATTTTTCGGGATAACTCAATCAACGAAAAAGGCTTTTGGATAAAAGCAACAATACCTTTTCCCAACATATCCTGAACACGCTTATCCTGTTTAAATCCTGAGGCAAGAACCACCTTAATTGACGGGTCAATTCGTTGCATTTGCACGTATGCTTCCTGCCCACTCAACCTTGGCATAGCCATATCAAGCAGGACAGCACTTATCTCCTGCTGCCTTTCTTTAAACACCTCAACACCATCCAATCCATCTTTTGCCATAATTACATCATACCCGCACAATTCTAGGTAATTTTTCACAACTTCTCGGACAATCTCCTCATCATCAACAACGAGAATACAACCAGTTCCCTTTACGAGCTGTTCATCCTCATCTGTGAGAAGTGAAGCGGTATCGTCATCCCCATCATAAACAGGCAGATAAATATTGAATGTTGTGCCAATTCCCTCATCAGAGTACACATCAATAAACCCGCCATGCTGTTGAATGATATTATATACCATCGCTAATCCCAGGCCAGTTCCCTGATTTTTTTCCTTAGTGGTGAAGAAAGGATCAAAAATTTTAAAGACAGTATCAGCTGACATTCCCACCCCAGTATCACTGATCTGCATCAACCAGTACTTTTGTTCATTGGCATCAGGATGAACTGAAAGAAAGGCATTGTCCGCATCAAAACTTCGTATCGAAATAGTCAGTTTTCCTCCGTAAAAGCGATCATCCTTTCTCATGATGGTCATGGCGTGGGAGGCGTTCACACACATATTTAACAAAACCTGTTCAATTTGAGCCCCATCCCCCATGACCAGAGATTCTTCAGCATCACATCTTGGGTGTAGCTCTATTTTTTTATCGAAGGTATTTTGACAAATTTTCAGGGTATTGAGTAAGAGTTGATTCAGATTAACTTTACTCAGAGTGAGTTCCTGTTTTTTAGAAATACTTAACAGCTGTTGTACCATCTCGGCTGCACGGTCGGTGGAATGGTTAGCAAGTTCTAGGGTTTTTTCCATTTTAGCCAAATCAAGTGGGATTTCACTTCGCGTTTGAAGCATGAAATCCATCAATGACACCGCCCCTTTCACTCCTGTAAGGACATTATTAAAATCATGAGCAAGACCAGCTGACAATGTTCCGATTGTTTCCATCTTTTGGATTTGCCGTAACTGTTCATCCTTCTTTTCAAGCTCAGTAACATCATCCAATCTCCAGACAACTCCTTGCGCGCCATTTGCTTTCAATGGAAAGATGGTAATACGGAAAAATCTGGTTTTATCGTATTCTATAGTTTCTCTGATCAGATGTTGTGACTCTTGCTGCTGTAAGGCTTTGAGGTAGGACGATTTGAATCTTTTTAATTCCGGCATAAGTTGCCACAGGTCTCTGCCAATAGCATCAACAGTGGACACACCCTTAGCGTTCACAGCTGCTTTATTCCACTGAGTGACAATGCCGCTAGTATCAGTTGCCACAAGTACTGATGGCATGGAGTCGATGATGTCAAACAAATACGCTCGTAATCGGCTAATTTCCTGTGACTGATAATAGACATTATCAATCATTTCATTAAGACCTCGTTCCAGCACACCAATTTCATCACTCCGTCCTTCCTCAGGAACCCTAGCCTCACGAATATCATCAGATACTTTCGTAAAGGAATTTGCAATAGTATTGATGGATCGAACAATCAGAAGATCCATTGCAAGATACAAAACTGCAACAATAACAAGCAGAAAAATAATCATCTCAATTATACTTTTCTTCAGAAGTGCATGTACCCGTTGTGTGACAAGATCGTCCGAATAAGAGATGATTACCTTACCAAGAATGTTACTGTTTTTTTCAATTGTAAAACTGAAATTTTGCATACCGTAGTGATCTGTTTCGATATCATGAGCACCATGACCTGTCTTTCCATAATACTCCTCAATCCCTTTAAAAAAGACTACGTTCCCATCGGCAAGACGCTCTCCTCCAGCAAAAAACAATCTACTTGACGAAGTGGCTTCAAGGGCCGCATCAAGTATAGCTATGCTGTGTAGGAAAGGATTTCCAACAAGCTTCGCTTCAATCATTGAGAGCGTGCTTTTCACATCATAATTATATATCAATTGACGGGCGATGATAGAAATATCACCTTTCAGTTGTTCGATATTTTGTTCAAGAAGTACTCGTTCACGTCTGCTCTCCGAGACAATGTCATAGAACGTGAATAATCCCTGGACAACCAGAACAGACAGGATAAGTATAACAAAAATTTTTGTTTTTATAGAATATTTAATCATAATTCCTTATATTAAACGAGAAGATTCAATCATTCATTCAACCAGATGAGCCCAATCCCTAGTGCCAAACCAATAATTATGCCGCTCAGTCAGCCAGCCTTCAAAACTAACAATTGTGATCCAGTTATTAAAAAATGTGAGTGTATCAAAATCCCCTTTTTTAACGGCAAAACCGATGGGTTCTTTGGTGAAATTGGAATCAAGAGGTAGAAACATAGTTTCGGGGTATTTAAGAACTTCATACGCAGGCCTTGGAGAAGATCCTACAACTGCATGGACATTTCCATTGCGCAGCTCCTGATACGCCTGAGCCTCATCATCAAAGAGACGCAACTTTGCACGTGGAATATATTTTTTTACAGCTATAGCAGCAGTTGTTCCCAGCTTGCATGCAATCTCTACGTCCGTCTTGTTAAAATCGTCCAGTGTTGCAAAACCAGCTGCTTTTGTTTTGTGGGCAACAATGGCCATACCAGAATAATCGTATGGAATGCTGAAATTAACCTTGAGTGCTCGTTTGGTCTGGATTCCCATACCACCAATAACCACATCAAACTTTCCCGTGAGCAGTGCTGGAATTATTCCAGCCCATTTGGTGGGTACAAATTCTACCTTTACCCCCATATCAGCGGCTAATCTTCTGGCCACATCAATTTCAAATCCAACGAGTTCACCGTTTTTCCCCCTCATGGCCCAGGGAAGAAACGTATCCATGCCCACTCGTAACACACCACGGCGCATAACCTGATCGATTGTTGATTCGGCTACCAGTTGATTTTGCAACTTCCCGGCAACAACCGGTAAAGATGACATGAGTAGCATGGTGAGAATAACAGATATTACTGTGATTTTATTTACAATGTTCATTGTTCCCCTTTAAAAACGATTACAATTTTTATTACTTTAACAATCACCAACCTATTCAAGACACTCCTTCACTATATAGCAAAGAATTTTTAAAAACAAACTTTACCTCACTTTTCTAGGTACGATATCAAAAATGATAATGTTATTGTAATAACAAGATACATAAGAGCTACCGTAAACCAAAGTTCAAAGGTAAGAAATGTCTCAGAAACTAATACTTGGGCCTCCATTGTAAGGTCATACACTGCAATGGTGCTTACAAGTGCCGAATCCTTGATTAAGGAAATAACCTGATTTGCAAGAGGTGGTAAGACTCTACGGATTGCCTGTGGCAGAATAATAAAACGATAGGCGTGTTTAAAACTTAATCCTAGACTATGGCATGCTTCCCATTGCCCTTTATCTATGGAAACTATTCCTGATCGGAAAATCTCGGACGCATAGGCACCTTCAAAAAGACTAAGAGCCAAAACAGCCGCCCAAAATCTGTCTAGGCCCAACACAGGCCCCATAACAAAGTAGAGGAAAAAAAGTTGAATAAGGAGTGGTGTATTACGGCTAATCTCAAGATACACCCGAGAAACAACTTTTCCGGGAATCGAATTTGATAGACGAAGCAGTGCGGTGGTCAGACCAATAACAAAAGCACAAACAAGGCTTATTGCTGATATTTTTATTGTTACCCATAGTCCGTACAGAAGAGACCCTGCAACAAAGCCGGAATCATCCCAGACATAAATCAGGCGTGGAATTTGATACCATTGCCAGTGATACCCCAAATCCTGTACTGATCGACTAAAAAACCAGAATATAACACCCATGAGTACAACAAATTGTCCAATATCAAAAAAGGGTGATCTGCTGAACGACTTCCAGAGACTGCTCTTGTTTTTAGATGATGAAAAATCCATTGCTTATAACGGAGTAAATATTCGGGTTGGGTTCAAAACAGCCCAGACCACTGAATTGTAAATGTTT
>JAOZTO010000088.1 GCA_029942265.1 Desulfocapsa sp. | reverse complement strand
TAGATAATCGAACCAAAAATGGCGTATCAGTAGATCATGAATATGTAAATGTATATGGTAAAAAAATTCGTGGAGCTGATAGAAATTTACAGGGCTATTCTAACCCCAATGGTGACCCGCGTGGTGACTGGACGAGTGCCAATATGGTTGGCCTTGCAACAGTTGATCGCCGCCCTAATCTTCATTACGAACTGGTCGACCCTGAAACAGCTATTAATTATGGGTGTCCACCGATGGGGTGGCGTTATAACAAACAAACTATGGCTAAGTTAATTTCTGATAATAGGATTATATGGCCTTCAAATCCAGATGGTCGTCCAAGGAGAAAATCATTTGTGTGTGATCTCTCCTCAGAAAGAACTGGCTACTCTTCCATTATTGGCAAAGATCTATACACAAGACACGGGACTGCTGATATTGTATCTCTGTTTGAAAATAGAGTTATGGATTTTCCTAAACCAGTTGCATTTATAAAAGAATTAATTCACCAAGCTGATGTTGGGACAAATGAAATTGTTCTCGATTTCTTTGCTGGTTCAAGTACTACTGCTCATGCAACCATGCAACTCAATGCAGACGATGGTATCAACCGCAACTTTATAATGGTTCAACTCCCAGAAGCCTGTGATGAAAAGTCAGAGGCTCATAAAGCAGGATACAAAACCATCGCAGAAATAAGCAAAGAACGAATTCGCAGAGCCGGAAAAAAGATAAAAAAAGAAAATCCTGAAGCAGCCCCTAACCTCGACACCGGCTTTCGAGTCCTCAAAGTAGATTCATCCAATATGGCCGATGTCTATTATTCACCGGATGAACTCGAACCTGGAATGCTTCCGGGATTCACCGATAATATCAAAAAAGACCGAACAGCGGAAGACCTACTCTTCCAGGTACTCCTCGACTGGGGTGTCGATCTGTCTCTCCCCATTACCAGAAAAATAATCGCCAATAATGAAGTCTTTTTTGTCGATAATAATGCTCTGGCAGCATGTTTTGAAAAGGATGGTCAAATAACTGAAGATTTCTGCAAAGAACTGGCAAAACACAAGCCCATGCGGGTTGTATTCCGAGATGCCGGTTTTAAAGACGACAGTGTTAAAATTAATGTGGAGCAGATATTTAAGCTTATCTCCCCTCACACCGAGGTGAGGACAATATGAGTGAGCTTACAGAAAATAAAATTGGTTTTGAGAGACTGATAGAACTGTTTGAGCTGACACAAAACAAGTTGCAAAAACAAGCGGCTAGGTCTGTTGATATTTCTCTGGTGGTTCGCAACTGGTTGTTTGGCTGGTATATTGTTGAATTTGAACAACATGGCGCAGACCGGGCAGAATATGGCCGTCAGTTTCTTGAATCCTTATCCGGCAGGCTCAAGGGAAAGGTTCGGGGCAGTTCAGTAACCCGTCTGAAACTCTATCGTTCATTCTATCAACAGTACCGAAACATTGGCCCGACAGTGTCGGACCAATCTGCTGTTTCCGAAATTCGTCCGACATTGTCGGTCAAATCATTCCCACAGCAGTTTGGGGCGGTTATCAGTCAATTGGCAGCCTCTTTTCAACTTGGCTGGTCACATTATGTAACCCTTCAGACCATTCGCTCCGAAGAAGAGCGAAGATTTTATGAACTCGAAGCACTGGAAAACAGCTGGACTGTCCGGGAGTTGCAGAGACAGATTGCATCATCACTCTATGAACGACTGGCATTAAGTCGTGATAAAGGGAAAATAAAAGAACTTTCTGAAAAAGGGCAACTGGTGGGCAGCCCTGGTGATATCCTGAAAAGCCCTTATGTCCTTGAATTCCTCAACCTGGCGGAACACCCGCACTATTCCGAGCATGAACTTGAAACGGCAATTATCAACAAGATCGAACATTTTCTGCTTGAACTTGGTAAAGGATTCCTTTTTGAGGGCAGGCAGAAACGCTTCACCTTTGATGATGACCACTTCTATGTGGATCTGGTCTTTTATAATCGCCTGCTTCGTTGCTATGTCCTGATAGATCTTAAGCGTGATAAGCTTACCCACCAGGATCTTGGACAAATGCAGATGTATGTGAACTACTTTGATCGCCATGTAAAGCAGGATCAGGAAGCTCCTACGGTCGGAATTATGCTCTGTCACCGTAAAAACGATGCCCTTGTTGAACTAAGCCTTCCGGAAAACAGCAATATCCACGCCTCTGAATATCAGCTCTATTTGCCTTCCAAAGAGGAATTACAAAAGCAACTGGAAGAGGTTCAAAAAGAATGGGAAGCTGCAAATGAAGCTTAAATTTAAAAAACAGCCCTACCAGAGCCGTGCTGTAGAAGCTGTTGTTGACTGTTTTCTGGGACAGCCTAATCTGAGTGGAGTGAAATACAGGGTTGATCCGGGAACAAAGAAAAAAGATCATAAAGGGTACAGGCAGGCATCTTTTCTCGAAACATCAGGATTTAAAAATGATGATCTGGCGTTGAGCGAGAATCAACTTCTGGAAAATATCCAGAAAATACAAAGATCGCAGAACCTTCCTGTCTCCTCAAACCTGGTGAAAAGTAAAATAACACCAGTGAATCTGGATATTGAAATGGAGACCGGTACCGGTAAGACCTACTGCTATATAAAGACATTCTTTGAAATGAATATGCGGTTTGGCTGGTCCAAGTTTATTGTCGTGGTTCCCAGCATTGCCATCCGGGAGGGTGTGTTTAAATCACTGGAAATAACAGCAGATCATTTTCAGGAGACTTACGGGAAGAAGGCAAAATTCTTTATCTATAACTCCAGGTCTCCCCATAATATCGAAAGCTATTCTTCGGACGCCGGAATTAATATCATGGTGATCAATGTCCAGGCCTTTAATGCCAGAGGCAAAGATGCCCGCCGGATCTATGAGGAGCTGGATGATTTTCAAAGTCGTCGTCCCATTGATGTTATCAAAGCCAATAATCCCATACTGGTACTTGATGAGCCCCAGAAGATGGAGGGGAAGAAGACCCTTGATTCACTAAAAGAGTTTAATCCTCTTATGATCCTGCGTTATTCAGCAACACATAAGACAACCCACAATAAGATTCATCGTCTTGATGCTTTGGACGCCTACAACCAGAAGCTGGTAAAAAAGATTGCGGTGCGTGGTATCTCCGTTAAGGGACTTTCCGGTACCAATGCATATCTCTATCTTGAGGCCATCGAAATATCGAAAAAAAGCCCTGTTGCCCGGATGGAAATAGAGATCAAACAGAAAGACAGTATCGTACGAAAAACCAGAAAACTTGGCAAAGGAGACAATCTTTTTGATCAGTCCGGGAAACTCGATCAGTACCAGGGCTTTGTTATTTCAGATATTAATGGTCACACTGATACTGTCAGCTTTACCAATGGCGCAGAGTTAACTGCTGGTGAGGCTACCGGTGATGTGAACGAAATAACAATACGCCGGATTCAAATTCGTGAGGCAATCAGGGCACATCTTGAAAAAGAACAACTTATGTTTCATCAGGGGATCAAAGTTCTTACACTCTTTTTTATCGATGAAGTAGCCAAATACCGAGATTATGAAGCCGCCGATGACAAGGGTGAGTATGCTAGGATTTTTGAAGAAGAATACAAGGATTGTTATAACGAGTTACCGCACCTTGCTAATCTGGAATACAAGAAATATCTGGATGGAATCGATGTTTCAAAGACTCACAATGGTTACTTTGCCATAGATAAAAAAAGCAAACGTCTTATTGATCCGAAGATGAATAAAACAGAGTTTAAAAAAGGTGAAGCCAATGATGTTGATGCGTATGATTTGATATTGAAAGACAAAGCACGACTCCTTTCCCTCGATGAACCAACCCGCTTTATCTTTTCCCATTCCGCTCTTCGTGAAGGTTGGGACAACCCAAATGTTTTTGTTATCTGTACCCTCAAACACAGTGACAACAGAATATCCAGGCGGCAGGAAGTTGGTCGTGGCCTGCGTATCGCTGTGAACAAATTTGGAGATCGTCAGGATAATCCGGCAACCGTTCATCAAACCAATATTTTGACGGTAGTAGCCAATGAAAGTTACAAGGATTTTGTTAAAGGCCTGCAAAAGGATATTAGTGAATCGTTATCTGAACGGCCAAGGATTGCCGATGCAGCCTATTTTAGTGGAAAGGTGCTGACCACAGAAAATGGTGAAGTTGAAGTAACACCACAAATGGCCAAGCAGATTTACAGGTATTTGCTGAAAAACGATTACACCGATGATAACGACAACATAACCAAAGCTTACCATGATGCCGTTAAAGACGAGACACTTGCGCCATTACCGGAGGATTTAAACGCATATTCGGAACAGATTTTCCAGCTGGTTGACAGTGTTTATAGTGATGCCAGTCTGCCGAATATTAGCGATGAAAGAAAAGCCAAACTTAATCGTCTGAATGATAACTTTGAGAAAAAGGAATTCAAGGAACTCTGGGACAGAATTAATAAAAAGGCTGCCTACAGCGTTCATTTTGACAGCTCCGAACTCATCAAAAAATGTGTAGAAAACCTGAATGAAAATTTACGTGTCACAGCACTGCAATACACTATCCAGGCCGGTGAACAGGTCGATGGCTTAACAACCTATGATGGCCTGGCAGAAGGAAAGGGGTTTGAGGTAACATCAACAACCACCGAAAAGAACAAAAACTCTGTCCATTCTGCTGTTCAGTATGATCTGATTGGAAAAATTGCAGAATCAGGACAGCTCACCAGAAGGACAGTCTCTGGGATATTGGCAGGTCTTACAAAACCTGTTTTTGCCCAATTCAAAACCAATCCCGAAAGTTTTATTGCAGAAGCCGGAAGACTCATTAACGAACAGAAGGCAACGGCCGTTATTGAGCATCTGAGCTATGATACTGTCGCCGAAGTCCACGATATGAACATTTTCACAGATGGACAAGGCAAGCAGGATTTTAGTGATGCCGGCAATCCCCTGAAACGTCATATCTATGACTACGTAATCACTGATTCCAAGACTGAAAGGACATTTGTTGAAGAACTGGATACCAGCACAGAAGTAGTTGTGTATGCCAAGCTTCCCAAAGGGTTTTTTATTCCAACACCCGTTGGTACGTACAATCCTGATTGGGCAATTTCCTTTAAAGAAGGGTCAGTTAAGCATGTCTACTTTGTTGCGGAAACAAAAGGCTCCATGTCAACGATGGAGCTGAGGGAGATTGAAAAAACCAAGATCAAATGTGCCCGAAAGTTTTTTGATGAAATCAATCAGAAAATTGACCAGAAGAAGGTTAAATATGATGTGGTGGATGGGTATGGGAAGTTGATGGATATTGTTGGTGTGGGAACTACTTCTTACTAAATTACTGTACCTATGAGCCTGTTGATTTAATGCCTTTTTGTCCCGATCTCTTCGTTAAATGAAAAATTTTATCCTCGGAATATCAACCATATGCCTGCGGTAAAATTTCCCATTTATCTCGACATCGAACAAAAATGCTATTAAATCAACGGACTCATAAATCAAAATTGCAACGCCTCTACAAAAGGATGTCGATTTCTTCTCCTTGGTAACTATGAGTCGCTTCCTAGAAAACGTCAGGTAAAACTAAATTCATTGCTTGAAATCAATAAACCTCTTTTTGCGATACACATTCAATGAAAGAGCAATTACGCCTGCTCTGGAGCCAGCCAAACCACAAACAGGCTTCTAAATTCTTGGAGCAATGGTGTTTCGATGCGTTAGCAGCTGGCCCCAAACCATTGATTAAGAGGAATGACATTACTGAGGCATCTGAATGGTATCCTAAATTGTTTTCCACATCAAATAACCAGTGGAGCAGTTGAAGGAACCGTAAACAAAATAAAAACACTCAAACGACAAGCTTATGGTTTCAGAGATATGGATTATTTCAAACTCCGACTCTACCACTTGCACCGTCAAGGGTACTTATAGTTCACAAGCCGGATCAAACGAACCTAGGGCACTATTCAAACATTTATAAATCAGTGATTTAGCCTGTTTTTAGCTCAGCCCGAATATTTACGAATCCATCATCCTTATCAGCTTATATAAAGCTCATCAAGATTAGCAAAAAGCTGTTTTCGTTCAGAATCAAACTCTGCTACCTTTTGATGAGCAGCTGTGGAATTGTTCTGATTCTGTAAAGCTACTGCTTCACGAACTCTTTTATGTACTGCTTCATGATGCACACCAAGTTCCCCGAAGACATCGGCGTTTCTCAGTTCTACAGGTGCGTTTGCATACCATTTTCCAAAAGGACAATCCAAGTGATCAACCACATCTTTTTCGTGCATGTGTTGATACCCGGCCATAACGGAGGTGAGTTTCATTTTCCAGGTAAAGTGTGCTGACTTAACGTCTCCAATATGAAAATATTCGTCACGGAATGTAAATTTTGAAACAAGAGTATCGAGGGATTCAACATTTACATGCATTTCAGATGAAAGTTCATTGATATCAGTTGCATGGGCAGCCACACTGTCAGCTTCAACCTTTATCGATGTGATATCGTTGGTTACCTCATTGTTTACAGTTGATGCCTGAGCAATATTTTCATTAACTTCCTGAATTCCTATTGATGCTTGGCTTACATTATCAGAAATTTCCTGACTTGCAGCAGCTTGTTCCTGGACAGCGGATGCCATGGTTGTAACAATTTCATTTGTTTTGTTGATAGTAGTGGATATTGTCCCTATGACTTTGATGGTTTGTTCACTGGATTGTTGAACACCTTCAATGCGATTTTTAATCTCCTGTGTTGCTTCTGTGGTTTGCTTTGCAAGTTCCTTGATCTCATTAGCAACTACGGCGAAACCTTTGCCAGCCTCACCTGCTCTTGCTGCCTCAATGGTTGCATTTAAGGCAAGCAGATTAGTCTGATCTGCAATTTCATTAATAGTTTCTGTTACCTTGCTGATTTCCTGGGCAGCACTTCCGAGTGCTCTTACACTTTCTTCAGCTTTGATAGCTTCAGACACCGCTTCTTCAGTAATTTCAATGGCAATTTCAGAATTAGAAGCTATTTCGCCAATTGTGGCGCTCATTTCTTCTGCACCAGCGGCTACCATATTAACGTTTGTGCTTGTTTCTTCAGATGCAGCTGCAATAGCAGACATATTTGCATTCATTTCTTCGGCTGCTGTTGCAACGGTTGTAGCTTTTCCAGCCATATTTTCAGCAGATGAAGACATCTCCCCAGCTAGTGTATTCAATATGTTGGTGAAGGAACCTATGGTTGAAGAAGAACTGCGAACCTGTGCAAGATTTAGATCAAATTGGGAAGCAAGTTTGTTCGTTGCGGCGGCCAGTTGTCCGATTTCATCTTTTCTTTTTATGTCTGATCGCACTGTCATGTCACCAGTGGCAAGTGCATCTGTTGTTTTAATGATTGCTTTAACCGAGCCTGTAATAAGACGAATAAGTATGAAAGAGATCGTTATTCCAATGAGTATGGCAAGTATGCTCAAAATGAGAACTTTTGTTTTCATCGAGGCTGTTGCGGAGACGAGTTCTTGTTTTGATTGCTCGGTATATGTGTCTAGGGTAGATACAAGTTTATCAAGTATAGATTCAATTCTGATCAATGAAGGTTCGGTTTTACTCGTAAATAGCAATCCCACTTGATGTAACGCTTTTTCACGCCCCTCTTTGGCAAGAAGTTCATTGATCTCAGTAATAGAATGATGCAGAATGGCATGTGGGGATTCGAGACTTTTTAGGATAGACGTTAGCTCAGGTAATGCTACTTCTGTTTGTTTTCTTTGGTTTCCGTAGAGCCATTTTCCTAATCGGCATTTATGGTCATCGGTCTGTACATCCATCTCTTGGGATGATGTGTCCGAAAAGAATTTTTGGGCTTTGATCAAGAAAGCAAGGTGGTCGATTTCCAATTTCAACATATGATTTTTGAGCTCATCTGCATACATGACTTTGTCAATATTCTTCATCGTTGTAGTAGAACTTGTGATACATATAGTACTAACTGCGACAAGAAGAAGGAGGACAAAACCAAATCCAGCAGTTAGTTTACTTGCAAGTGACATATCCTTCAGGTAATTCATTAATTCTCCTAGTAATTTATAAATAATTGAAAACATAAGGCTGTAAACAATAATTATTATGTTAATAATATATTGTTGACTTAAATTCAATCGATTAAGTAGCATGAAAGAAAGTATATATCACGATTTAGATAGTCAACTTGTTATGCCGTATTTACTCATCAACTGAAGTTTCCTGATTTTTGTATATCCCATGAATGGCGCAATACGCTACCATT
>JAOZTO010000087.1 GCA_029942265.1 Desulfocapsa sp. | reverse complement strand
CCTGCGCCTGCTTTTTTAACCCATTCAGCACGAAGATCATCACCAACCTTGTCAAGTTCGCCACGGAATTTTTCGGTCACGGTTGGAATATTCATACCGTTTTTCTTAAGTGTTGCGCGACTTTTATCATCGCTCTCTTTAGCGATATCCCACATTTCTTCTTCCATTTCAGCAGCGATTTTCAGAACAGTGTCCTGTGTAGCTTTTGGAAGTTTGTCCCATGCTGCCTGATTAACATTCACCATGTTTACAGGGCCAACAATGTTAATTGGAGTAAATTCTTTCAATACTTCCCAAGCCTTAGAATCAACGCCAGAAACAGAGGAGGTGTACATGGAATCAAGCAAACCAGCCTTCATGGCAGGATACACTTCGGAAAATGGCATCTTTCGTGCAGCAATACCTGTGGCTTCACCAAAAGCTAGTCCTGTACCGTCATATACACGCATTTTAAGACCTTTCAAGTCAGCAACTGAGTTGATTGGACGCTGTGTATAAATACCGGAGAAAGGCCACACGGATGTGTACAAGGTGAACTGTCCAAATTTTTTCAGTTCCTCTGCATACGCTGGTTTTGCCAGTTGATAGAGCTGTTTTTGTTCATCAGCGTTACTTGAAATAAAAGGCTGGGCAGTAAGAGCAAGAATTGGAGCATCGCCTTCCACCATGCCGGTTGGAACTTCTGCAATAACTAACTGCCCTTCTGCAACAGCCCGAAGGAGTTCAGGCCCTTTAAAACCTAGAGAAGCGCCTGGATGAAGAACTATTGTCAGGTCTCCGTTTGTAGCTTCTTTTACTTTATCAGCAAATCGTTGAGCGCCTTTGGAGTGGAAGTTACCAGCACCATAGTTAAGATGCATGTCCCATTTTGTTTGTGCCAGAGTCTCGGATACTGCCGCAAAGGCAAATACAAGGCTGAGAGCGAGAATAGTGATCTTTTTCATGAATGTTCCTCAATTACGATAAGGGTTTATAAAATGGCTACGAGGCCAGGTATTCTATGATTCGTGTTCTAAATTCAAAAATATGCTGAAGGAGAACTTTTTTTAGTGCCTCCACATTGGATTCTTTTATCTGGGTTATAATAGCATCATGCTGAGCTGTAACACGCATATAATGATCACGAAGAGACTGTTCACTTCGTACTTCATTGGCAAAGGAAAGATAGGCAAGTCGGTTTGCCTCACATCGCACCTTGCGCAGCGCCTCAACGAGATACACATTTTGAGAACATTGAGCAAAGGATGTGTGAAAAGTGTTGTTTGTGTCTACAAGGGCATAGGTATCCATTGCTTCCATGGCTTGTTTCATTGCCATATTAGCCTGTTCCATGGACTGTAGATGCTGTGATATTCTACTGCGGACTGCCAGGATTGCGACACCAGTTTCAAGAACTTCAAGAGCTGTAAAAACAGCTTTGGTGTTTTGCAGAGTGATGGGGCGGACGATAACGCCTTTATTCGGTTGGCTTTCAATCAACATATCAGAGGATAAATTGAGAAGTGCTTCACGAATTGGTGTTCGACCTATGGAAAGATCGCTAATCAGTTCTTGCTCATTAAGCTGTCTGCCTGGTTCGTATTTGAGACTGACAATTCTCTGATAAATCTCATCGTAAGCCGTTGTTGCCAGGAGTTTTTTTGTTTCAGGCATTGTTCCCCATACGTGTTAAAGAGTTGCAGTATGGGGAATAGTATTAATATATGTGAAATATATGTCAAGTATATTTTGTATATATTTGACATATATTTCACACAGAGAGCGCTCGATACTTTCTCATATCATCTCAAGGCACCTTAAATTGCTGTAAAAGTTCACCGTAGCCCTCGCTTTCCAGTTTGTCTTTTGGGATAAAACGCAGCGCAGCAGAGTTGATACAGTAACGCAGGCCGGTGGATGGTGGCCCATCATCAAACAGATGGCCAAGATGTGAATCTCCATTCTTACTGCGCACTTCTGTTCGCACAGAAAAAAGACTACGATCCTGTTTTTCTTTTATATTTTCAGCTATAATAGGTTTATCAAAACTTGGCCAACCAGTACCGGATTTAAACTTATCTCTGGAACTAAACAGAGGCTCTCCTGAAACAACGTCAACATAGATACCTTCGGCTTTATTGTCCCAGTATTCATTGTCGAATGGTGACTCTGTTCCTTCCTTCTGTGTCACCTTATACTGCAAGTCACTCAGACGAGAACGAAGCTCTGCATCTGTTGGTTTCTGGCAACTATTAGGTTGCTGTGCCAGTTTTTCCGGCCAGACCGTATCCACAAAATACTGGCGACCGGAACCCTTTTTATATGATGAATAGTGTGAATAATTTTTCCTGTAGTAATCCTGATGATACTCTTCCGCCGGGTAAAATGGCTCTTCCTTTATAATTTCAGTCATAATAGGATCATCAAAAATACCGGATCGCTGCAAGTGCTCTTTTGAGGCTGTGGCAGCCTTTTTTTCCAGATTATCCTGATAAAAAATAGCTGTCTTATACTGAGATCCACGATCAGCAAACTGTCCTCCTGAGTCCGTTGGGTCAATCTGATGCCAAAAAACTTCAATAAGATCAGCGTAGCTTACTTTTTGCGGATCATAA
Organism: Desulfocapsa sp.; assembly: GCA_029942265.1. Classification (GTDB taxonomy): domain Bacteria; phylum Desulfobacterota; class Desulfobulbia; order Desulfobulbales; family Desulfocapsaceae; genus Desulfocapsa. The sequence continues at coordinate 5,717 of JAOZTO010000087.1, read as the reverse complement.
CGCACTTCCACAGCTTCATAATGATCAGTTTTTCCTGAACTTACATCTTCATAGTTTGCATCCTCCTGCAATCCTCCGGTATACCCTGCCCGAACAGCAACCACACCTTCAAGCTGCTCAAATGGCGGCTCCATGCACCAGAAACAGCCTCCGCCAAAAATCACCGTTTTTTCTTCTGCCATTACCGTTCTCCCCTGCACTGTGCCTGACAATAGCCAGATACAGATAACCAGTGTCATTTTTTTTAAATATGTCATTACTCACCTCGTTATATTCTGGGAATGGTTCTCATGTAGAGGTGTAAACATTATCTGGACAAGAAACAAGGAAAAAAGAGATGCCGTCTGTTTCTTTTTTGGTTTAAAATTCAGATTCGAAGAGCTATAGTGCCAATATGAAAAATACAAAATCATCCAAACGGACCAAATTTATCTTTGTCACAGGTGGCGTACTCTCTTCCCTCGGAAAAGGACTTGCTGCTGCTGCAATCGGTGCTCTGCTTGAAAGTCGAGGGCTTACCGTCACCTTCCAGAAACTCGATCCATATATCAATGTTGATCCCGGAACCATGAATCCCTTCCAGCACGGAGAGGTTTTTGTGACTGATGACGGAGCAGAGACAGATCTGGATATGGGACATTATGAGCGATATACCGATGCGGTGATGGCTCAAAAAAACAATTATACCACCGGGCGTATTTACTATTCCGTAATTAAGAAGGAGCGGCGCGGCGAATATCTTGGTGGTACTGTGCAGGTTATTCCGCATATCACTGATGAGATCAAAGCTGCTGTGCTCCAGCTTGATGGCAGTGTCGATGTTGCCATCATTGAAATTGGCGGCACTGTTGGTGATATTGAAGGACTCCCCTTTATTGAAGCCATTCGTCAGTTACGTGGGGATTTGGGTCGTGAAAACACACTCTATATTCATCTTACCCTTATTCCATATATTAAGGCTGCCGGAGAAATCAAAACCAAACCCACTCAGCATTCAGTCCGTGAACTGCGTGCAGATGGTATCCAGCCCGACATCTTGGTCTGTCGTACTGAGGTTCCTCTTAACGATTCCCTCAAAGCAAAAATCGGTCTGTTTTGTGATGTCACAACCGATGCTGTTATCACGGCCATCGATGTAGACACCATTTATGAGGTTCCTTTACGTCTGCATGCTGAAGGAATTGACACAAAAATCCTCGAACTTCTGAATATCTGGACTGGAAAGCCTAATATCAAACCATGGCAGGATCTTGTGCATAAAATCAAGAATCCTAAAGATACTATTCAAATTGCCATTACCGGCAAATATGTTGATCTCACCGAATCGTATAAAAGTCTTCACGAGGCTCTTGTTCATGGTGGACTTGCCAATGATGTGAAGGTTGAGTTACGCTATGTCAGTGCTGAAGATCTTGAAGACAACAATAAAGACATCAAGACATTGCTGGATGGCTGCCATGGAATTTTAGTCCCAGGCGGTTTTGGCGAGCGTGGAGTAGAAGGAAAAATTGCTGCCATCAACTACGCAAGGGAAAATAAGATCCCATTTTTTGGTATCTGCCTTGGAATGCAGCTTGCTGTTGTGGAATACGCCCGCAATGTACTTGGATTGAAAAAGGCACATTCTACAGAACTCAATCCTAAAACACCAGATCCTGTTATTTACTTAATTAAAGAGTGGTTTGATTATAGAACCAAACAGATGCAAGTTCGTGATGAAACATCGGATATGGGCGGAACCCTGCGACTTGGTGCATATCCTTGTGTGTTAGTTGAAGATACTTTTGCACGCAATGCATACGGTGAGGAAGAAATTTCTGAACGACATCGTCACAGGTATGAATTTAACAACGACTATCGTGTCAAACTCGAAGAAAAAGGGCTAATCATTTCAGGAGCATCGCCTGACAATAACCTTGTTGAAATAGTTGAAATTGAAGATCATCCGTGGTTTCTTGGTTGCCAGTTCCATCCTGAGTTTAAATCAAAACCGATGAAACCACATCCACTTTTCAGTTCCTTCATTGAAGCAGCAATAACCCACAAGGCGTAAATAATGTCTATTCCTTCTGTCACCATATCAACACCTTCCGGAACCGATATTACTGTTGGTTCTGACAAGCCCTTACTTCTTATTGCGGGGCCTTGCGCCCTTGAATCAGAGGAACTTGCCCGTGAAGTTGCTGGGAAAATGCAGGAAATTTGCGCACGTTTAGGCATCTCTTATGTTTTTAAAGCCTCTTTTGACAAGGCCAACCGCACATCCCTTGATTCCTACCGAGGACCGGGACTTGATGAGGGCTTGAGTATTCTCTCCCGAATTAGAGAGGAAATGCAGGTGCCTGTAATATCGGACGTTCATGATGTCAGCCAGGTTGCACCTGCTGCTGAGGTCTTGGATATCTTACAGATTCCTGCTTTTCTTTGTAGACAGACTGATCTTCTTGTTGCAGCAGCTCAAAGCGGCAAGGCTGTTAATCTGAAAAAAGGGCAGTTTGTCTCTCCTTGGGATATGGAAAATGGTGTAAATAAACTGCGTGGTGCTGGGGGGAAAAAAATCATGCTGGTTGAGAGAGGCGCTTGTTTTGGTTACAATAATCTGGTTGTGGATATGCGTTCCCTGCCTGTTATGCGTGGCTTTTCCTGCCCTGTGATTTACGATGCAACTCACTCTGTGCAACTCCCGGGTGGTGCTGGCGGAACATCGAGTGGACAGCGTGAATTTATTGCTCCGCTTTCCCGTGCTGCTGTTGCGGCTGGAATTGACGGTCTCTTTATGGAGGTTCACCCGGATCCCGACAAAGCACTCTGTGATGGGCCAAACTCCATGCCACTTGATACGATAGAACAGCTTCTGGTTCAACTCATTCGTATCCGAGAAGCAGTGGCCTCTTGACGTCCTCCTCCATCTTCATACTCTTCATGGACAATAATTCCTGTATCCCATCCGCATCCGGTACATATCCATCTGATTGTGAGGTGCGTGAAGGTTACCAGAAAAGAATACGAGAAAAAACTATGCAGAATACCCGCAGTGAAGCCTGGCAGACAACGCTTTCAAAAGCCAAAGACATCAAACTCCTTTTGCTTGATGTAGACGGAGTGCTCACCGATGGAAGTCTCATCTATTCCCACGAAGGTAAGGAATCCAAAGCATTTAATACTCAGGATGGTTTCGGGTTGCGAATGTTGCAGGATGCCGGGGTTGTAGTTGGAATAATTACAGCTAGAAGTTCAGAGGCGCTGGAACGAAGAAGTCAGGATCTTGGCATAAGCCACCTCTACCAAGGCTCTTCCAATAAGCTTGATGCCTACAAGGAAATTGTTAAGAAAAGCAACTTGAAACCTTTTCAAATTGCCTATATGGGGGATGACTGGCTCGACCTGGTACTGCTAAAACGTGCGGGGCTTGCTGTAGCACCTGCTAATGCAGTGCCGGAAGTGCAGGAAATGGTACATTATATTACCGAACAATCAGGCGGACATGGTGCTGTTCGTGAACTCTGTGACTTGATCCTTGAGGGATTGGGAAAACACAAAGAACTCTATCAGCAATACATGAACAGATGATCACCCGTCGAAATCTACTCTGGATACTTCCCTTACTCCTTGCTATCACCTTTCCACTGTGGCGAGGGCCTATTGATATATTTCTGGCCCCTAGAGGCGGTTATGATGCTTCCTTTGCCAACAGAAAACTAGACGCGCACAACTTCAACATGAAAAACGTGTACATCACCCAGAGCGAACACGAAAAAATCACCTTACAAGTTGAAGCCAAACGTGCTTTTACCGGAAAAACACAGGATGAACTCGAAATGGAGGAAATTGACGCAATAATAACCTCTGTCACCAACGAACAGACCTTTATCATTTCCCGAAAAGGAACTTATGATAAAAAAACAAATATTCTCACACTAATTAACGAAGTAGTCGTGATGAAACCAAAAGATAAATTCGAACTCTACACCGATCTTCTCATATATGACGATAGTACCCATATTGCTGTCTCACCCGAAAAGACACAGATCATCGGTGAAGAAATCGAAGTAACAGGAAACCACCTGACATTTAACACCCTAACAGAAGCCTATGATCTTGGTGGACGGGTACGGGTTAAGCTTAATAATTTTTCAGATCCAGATGACACCTCTTCCGTCGAAAAGTAGTCCATTTTTCACAGCCCTTGACAATTGACAGGCAATTTCGTAACTTAACACTATTTTAAAATTCGTGTTATTCTAATTGTCTCTAGGAGCTTGTCCGAGAATAGGCATTTCGTTCAAAATCGAAGAATTTTCTAAAAATAAGTGCAGGCATATGTGTGATATTTCGAGCATTATTTTTTGACAATTTTGAAGAGTTTGGGCGAAAGGGCATTCTCGGACAGCCTCCTAGGGGAGGAGCTTGTTTATGAAATTATACACCATCAGTTTGCTGCATATCTTCCTACTTCTCTTCAACGTATCTTCTGGTAGCGCTCATTTTGGTATGCTTATACCCGAGCATCCTGTGGTTGATGCCACAAATCGAAGCATCCAACTCGACATATCCTTTTCCCACCCGTTTGAGGGACATGGAATGGATCTGGCTAAGCCGGCACAGTTGCACATTACTACGAATGGTTCCAGGGTAAATCTGCTGCCCACGCTCAAAGAAAGCACTATAATGAAACACCGGGGATGGACAGCGAATTTTGATGTCACACGGCCTGGTGTCTATCATGTCGTGATGGAGCCGGTTCCATACTGGGAACCCACCGAAGATCTTTCCATCATTCACTACACTAAAGTTATTATTCCCGCTTTTGGCTCAGATAGTGGGTGGGATCAGCCGGTTGGATTACCCACTGAAATCATTCCTCTGCTCCGCCCTTTTGGGAACTACGCAGGTAACACCTTTGTTGGCAAGGTACTGGTAAATGGAAAAATAGCGGCAGGTGCTGAGGTGGAAGTGGAGTACTATAATCAGGATCAGACTGTTACAGCTGCCAGTGATTATCATATTACTCAAGTTATCAAAGCCGATGACAATGGTGTATTCACATTTTCATGCCCAAAACCTGGATGGTGGGGATTTGCTGCACTGAGTGAAGCGGATTACACATTGAAAAATCCACAGGGTGAGGAAAAAGGCGTCGAGCTGGGCGCTGTGCTCTGGATATATATGAGTCCGTTGATTTAATGCCTTTTCGATATTCAGCATCTCCCATATATTTGTGATGCCGAACGGCACCTGCATGCTGAGCTTCATCAACTTTTAGGGTGGCAATGTTGACACCTGTTTTCACTGGGCATCGTTCACAAGATGGGCAAGTAGAATGGCTCTGTCGCAAAGTTACCAAACAGCTTGAGCCAACAGCTTTTTTCTTTTTCAGAAAGGCAGCTATTATAAGGGGACTGTATTTAACAACCCATCGTTGAACCGTAGCATGGTCAAGCTCAATACCTCTTTCTTCTATGAGTTCTTCGATATCACGATAGTGAAGGACGATACACTTCGGGAAATGACCACCGGGGAATTTTTCTTCAACAACCATTGACTTTCTCCACAGAAAATGAAACTCTTTTAGCAGAGGTTAGCAAGATTGCCAAGGGAAAGGTAAATTTGCGACAGAACCAAAGTACAAGCCCGATTGAATAAGGAAAAACAGTTTAACCGCGTAAATATTCGGCTAGCACCCCATCTTCGTTCGATCCAGCTTGTTCACATATGAA
>JAOZTO010000086.1 GCA_029942265.1 Desulfocapsa sp. | reverse complement strand
CATTACGGAAATTAGCATTATCAGCCTTGCCGCTAACCATACACATGCTGATTCGTGCACCGTTCAGACTGGCCTTGGTAAAATCGGTTTTCTCAAGAATTGCCATATGGAAAACAGCATCATCAAGAACCGCTCCGGCAAAGCTACTACCTTTGAAAGCTGCTTGGCGAGCAGTTGCGCCTGTCAAATCGCTTTCGGTAAAAACAGCCTTGCTGAGCATAGCGCGTTCAAAGTCTGCTCCCTTAAGTGATGCTTTAGTAAAGTCAGCCTCTTTGCCCATTGTCTGCACAAGTTTCGCGTTATCCAGACAAGTGCCCGTAAAATCAGTTCCTTTAATCTGGCAACCAGTCAGATCTGCACCAGTTAAATCAAGTTCTGACAAATCAACTCCGGACAAAATAGCCCCAGCAATACTTTTACCCTGATCATGCATGCGATGTACTTCTTCACGGGTCAAAGGACGGATTGCATCAGGATCAAGACCTTGTTTCTCAAACTTTTCTTTAGCTACACCCGGTAAATCTTTGGCCTCAAGCTTCTTCAAACCTTCTTTCATTTCCAGCTTCTTAGCTTCCAACTTACCAAGCATACTAGCTTTTTGCGCATCAGCCTCTATTCCCATGGATTGGGCTTTAGTGGCTGAAGTCTCCATCTTTAATGCAGCCTCAGGAGTCAACACCCCCTGTTTCTTAAGGACCGCAGCCTTAGCTCTAATTTTATCCGCGATTTGTTGTCCTATTTCTTTAGGGGAAGCCTGCGGTCCGGCAGAGCCACCCATCTTTATTTTAGAAGGATCAACACCGTATTTAGTATACTTAGCTGCAATCTCTCTCATCTGCACGAGCGCAGAATCACTTTCAGCGTGGATGGGCGCAAACTTCGCTTCCATGGCTTTTTTAACTTCGGCATGAATACCTTTTGACAGGGCTTTCACATCTGGGAAAACAGGCTTAAATCCTTTGAGAAATCCTTCTCCTGGAGGCTTACCTTTTGCGGGCATTCCCATATCAACAGTATGCTCACCAGCATACTCCCCTGGCAAATGATCAAGTACCCACTGCCTGATATCACTGCCACCCTTGCGGGATTCAAAAACTGTTTTGCCATGCTCAAGTTCCAATGGAACAGCTGTTTTGTGAGCGGATATCCAGTCCTGCCAGCCAGTTTTAAGCTGTTTATCCTCACCCCATTTTTCAGGCTGAACAATTAAAAAAGCTTGCCCGTTTTTCAGCCCTTTTGCAGCATCCTTACCCAGCTTATCTTTAGGAGAACTAAGTGCTATAACCGAACAACAATCACCTACTTCCTGCTCTATGAATAACGCTTGCAATTCATCAGCAACAGCTACAACAGGCGCACCCTCTGCGGCTGGCATTGATGGTAAATCTATAAGAGTTGAGCTAGCTATAAATAAGGGAGTTTCATCTGAACCTGGAACTAAACTTTCTTTATCACTTTCAAAATATGCGGGATAACTTTGAATACGGTTTAGTACTGGCCCGTCAAAACGCGGAAATACAAGCCCTGCGGGAAGAGCAAATTCTTCATCTCCTTTCAATCCCCAATTCTTTGGTCTTTCCAGAATTTCCGAACTGTTCACACCGAGCCACGCACGCTTAATAGTTTTGCGCTGAAGCCCAAGATCAGCAAGTTTCCGAAGAGTTTCACGGTCACCCTCTAAATATTTGCGGCACTGCACCACAAAAGGAAAACCACGATCATGCCAAGGGTTCACTTTCTTATCGAATGGAAAATTTGGAGGAATCAATTTGTCAGGATCCATTCCAGCCTTCTCCAAATACTCAGGCTTAATCTTTTTTAAACCGCCGGAAACATCTTTAAGAGCGGCTTTGCGCGCAGTCTCCAGCTTCGTCTTAGCTGCGGAAAGTTTGCCCGTAGCAGCTTCAATATTCTGCCCAATAGTAGCAAGCTTACCTCTGAATTTATCGAAGACACCAAGATTAATATTAACCAAATGCCCACTTTCCGCATGCATCTTAGTTGCCATAGCTTCAAGCTTACCGAGTGTGGCAGTATGCTCCGCAATCATGGTCTGAGATTTAACAAGCATCTCTTCGGGAGATGGCGCTGGCATACTAGGACGATTTCCAAGTGCCTTCTGACGAATATCATCCGCAAATTTCGGAATATTCTTAATCTTGACCATAGAAACTTGAGCCTTCTTCACAATCTCTTCGGTCTTCGACATGTCGAATTCCACACCACGATCAAGTAGCTTAATCTGTAAATCCCTATAATGCTCAATAGTCTTAGGCTCCTCAGCCTGATCTTCATGACGAATCATTACACGAAGCACGTCTGCGCCATCCTCGTCCATGACCTCAGTAGTTCCGCGATAAATAAGAAGACCACGCATGATGGAGGGAAAAAACCAGACCGTTTCCAATCTTGTAGACACTTCTCGGAATTCATCCGTTTCGCTAAGCTCATGCGATGGGAGCGCAGCAACCGGAAATATGTGCGGTTTAAATTTAGTATTTAAAGTGACAAAACAGCGCATTCTGAGCTTTGGAAGTGAACTTTCAATTACCTGAATATCCCGGTTCATATTCTCAATGGTCACAGGCTCACCGCCTTTGAAGTAACCATCAAGGAACTGATCTTCGCAAGCCATATTGAAAAATTCGTAATTCATGTCGTCAGGAAAAAACGGCCAACGCTCGTTCTTCCACTTTTCATCATAGGTGCCGTTTTTATCAAATCGTTGCGGCCACATGAGATCGAGAGGGCCAAATCCTGCTGGATCTGGAGACTGACCGGGCGAACCTATCTGCTGATCCGGCAGTTCTATGTTTGGAAGCGGTACAGCCGAGCCGTCCGGCATAGACAACTTATGGATACCTTTACCTAGCGGGTTTTTTGCAAACCCATCCCCGCCATAAGCTGTAGGCCAAACAATAGGCATCTCAACAAAAGGGACTGCCTCAGTGATGAGACCCTTTTTCCAATATCTATCCCCAAAAACATTTAACTTTTTATCAATTTCTCCAACACGCACCCGCACCCGAGAAGCAGGGCGACTCGTTCCGCGAGGCGCATGACAAGAGCCCGTCACCAAAAACTCACTGCGTGGTTTTGGAACCCCCTGATCAAGAATAGGCTTCGCCCCAAGTTCTCCGGGAACGGTCTTCCACAACTCCTGCTCAGTCAGTAAATTATCGGGATCATTCAGGTCAAAAAACGACATTATCCCAACACTAAGATAATTTTTATCTTTAATGCCGATTGGCCGCGGAAAGAAAGAGTGCTGTTTTTCTTTAAATATCTTCATGCAATTCTCGCGTTAAATCATGGTAATCAACCCTGCAATATTATTCATTTCACCGGAAATCTTACTGGATTCAGCAGAAACCTGTGACAACCCACCAATCATTTCACTGTGCGAACCACAAGCTTTTACAGACTCACCAAGCGCAGAATTTTCAGAGCCGATAACCTTAGTAACTTCACCACATACATCTGAAAGATCCCCTGCAATTTGAGTCACCTGCCCTCCCAGGTTTTCAACTTCTCCCGCCAGCTTACTGGATTCTCCCACAAGCTTTTTGGTCGAGCCAGCCAATTTATTATGCTCTCCAACTAAAACATTGTGATCACCCCGCAAAGAAGTAAGTTCCGCACTCATCGTAGTCTTGGTTCCATTTAAATCAGTCACTTCTAAAGCAGTTTTTATCTTCTCACCTGCCACTTCTGCAATCGTCCCTTTAAGTTCAGTCTCATCTTCATAAAGAACTGTATGCTTCGGTGCAAATTTCAACTCCCACCCCATACTGATCCCAGTCTCAAGGCCCATAACAACATCTTCTTTAAAGCCAAGAAATGCCTTTGTATCATTGCCCACAATGACCTCTTCGGAAGACCCGCCTATGAACGTGAACTCGTTTCCTAAAATCGTTTCGGCAGAAGAACCGGCAAAAACTTCCATATGTGCTGTCGTGTTAAGCTTATACCCATCCTTACCGTCTTCGTTTTCACGCTCCCATTTGGTATCCTCGCCTGGGGTATCATCTCCACCAGGGGGATCATTGGGAGTCCCCATCCGAACCCAGGTGTTAGACTTAGGAGTATGCATCAATATGCGTTCACTACCAGCCTGATCTTCCATATGGATATGGTTCTGCCCGCCAGTGGTAATCATACACTTAGTCTGACTACTATCTGTAACTAAACTTGGAGTTTCAGGATTTGGAACTGCCGCTTGAATAATAGGCCTGTCTGGGTCTCCATCAATACAGGTAAGCAAAACTTCCGTGCCTTTATGCAAAGGAAAGTGCATACCATGATCGGAACCACCATAAGGCTGAGCCATGCGTAGCCATGTGGTAGCTTTACCACCATGCCTGCCGGACTCATCGAAAGGCAGAATAACTTTATACCTGCCCTGACTGTCCAATTCGGCATATTTACCACTTCCGGCAGCATCGACTTTAGCATTCATTGATCCTGTGAACTTTGGTTTATACGCCGTACGCTCTGCCCTGAACTGTGTCGTGGCAGGAATACAGGTGAAAGTATTACGGTAATAGAGCCTGTCTTCGCCCTCAGACAAATGCAATCCAAGTCCCGACACTAGATACGCTTCCTGACTCCCTTCGTGGGTCACCTCTGTAGTCAAGTAACGTTGATTGAAATCCTGACGGTAATGGTCTTTCAGCTCAAAAACATACCCCGTACGAACGTATGGAACAGTGGACACGCCATAAAATACCTTCTCACGGCAAAGGTATTCCTGCGCACGAATTTTCGCCAGCTTATCACCATCCGCTGGAGTTAAGAAATGCTCTGCGTAGAGATATATTTCCCCCATACCATGAGGAGAAACTTCCGCCTCACAGTTCATCTCAAGGCTGGGTTTTTGATAATTATAATCTTTCAATAGCACCTTTTTGGGTAAAGGCTGCTGTTTAAGCATGAAGTTTTTAACAATCTCCTCACGCTTTGTAAAATCTAGATTGCTGGGCGGTGAATAGCTTAAAGCGGTACCCTCGGGCATGGGCGAATGCGAGATATGAGTATCCGTAACAATCATTTTCTCGCCCTGGTCGGTCTGCTCGAAATAATAGTACATCCCGTAATGTTCCATCCAGCGAGATACGAAATTGAAATGTGATTCGTTATACTGGCAGACATATTCCCATGATGGATATGAACTTTGTAACTTGAAATCGAAATTAAGACCCTGCCTAAGGCCTCCCTTCTGGAGGACGCCATCCATAAAATCTTGCGCGTTCTCGTTCAGGAAAATCTGGTTGCAGTGAGTCAGCGTGGTCCACCATAATTTAGGAACAAGCTCAGCTCTATAAAAAACAACCCCTGCGGCTTGCTGCAATTGCTCGAATGAACTGAGAATTCCCTTGAAAGGAATATCCCCATCATCACGTTTAATTGTGAATTCCACAGGATTTTGCAGAATGGAATCCAAGTCCAAATTAGCTTTCTCCGAAATCAGTGTAATACTGAAACGGTAAATAGTGGAAAGCCCCTCGGTTCCTTTAAATTTAACGACAGTGAAGGTGTTCTTGTCCACCGCTTTGGATTCAAACAGGAATTTAGGTTTGGAATTTTCAGCCATAATAATATTAACCTCTTATGTTGTCGCTAGTCCTTAGAAAAATCCATAGTAAACGAACCATCTTTATCAATACCGAGATGGACAGCCGATGGCATGCCGCCTTCTGTCATATGTCCAAGAATCTCCTTAGACATCTGTGGCAAAACGTTTCCATTCAAAATATACTCAATATTACGCGCTCCAGTCTCAACCTCGGTACAGCGAGCCGCAATCTGATCCACAACTGCATTATCGTAGGTCAGTTTCATTTTGTTATTATTAAACAGCATCTTTTCGAGCTTGCGAAATTTCAGAGTCGTGATGAGTTTCATCGCATCAGGATTAAGAGATATGTACGGAACCACATTCATGCGCGCTAAAAGTGCCGGTTTGAAATGCTGGGAGAGAATCGGCCTGACGGCTCCGACCACCGCATCCAAAGGAATTTCACCTTCGCCTCCGGTCATTTCCTGAATAACATCAGTAGCAAGATTAGATGTCAGAATGATGATGGTGTTTTTGAAGCTGATATCTTTTCCCTCACCATCAGTCAGAATCCCTTTATCAAAAACCTGATAAAAGGTGTTCATAACGTCCAAATGCGCCTTCTCCACTTCATCAAGCAAAACGACACTATAAGGCTGACGGCGTACAGCTTCGGTCAGCATTCCACCCTCGCCATAACCAACGTAACCCGGAGGAGAACCGATGAGACGGGAAACGGTATGTTTTTCCTGAAATTCACTCATATTGACAGTAACCACAGATCTTTCATCACCAAATAACAAATCTGCCAAAGAAAGACCTGTCTCGGTTTTACCTACACCGGAAGGGCCGACAATCAAAAATACGCCAATGGGCTGATCGGGATCTTTAATACCAGCTTTTGATGCACGGATTACCTCGGCAATAGCTTCAAGGCCCTGATCCTGTCCCTTGACCCGCTCTTGGAGTCTGATATCAAGATCGACCACAGTTTTAGCTTCATCACGAGCCATCTTACCCACAGGAATACCAGTCCAATCTGAAACGACGCGCCCGATCAAATCAGGTGTGACTTCTATCTGAACCATAGGATCTTTCCCCTGCAACTTGGCAAGTACCTTATCCGCCTTGGCTAATCCTTTTTTAAGCTTTTTAATCTCAGCCTCATCTTCTCCAGCATCCTGAATCTGCTTACGCACATCAAGCACAGCGTGGGCTGCATCTTTTTCTTTTAACCAATGCTCGCGAATTTTATCGCCTTCCTTGGTCTTATCGGCAATGAGCTGATCCACTTCTTTAGAGCGGGCTTCGTCAACTTCAACGCCATTTGTGCGGTCACGGGCAACGGCCTTCTTCTCACGCTCCAAAGCCTGAACGGAACGCTGGCAATCTTCCAGAATAGCAGGTTTAGCGGAAAGGTTAACCTTAACTCGCGCGCAGGTTGTATCAAGCAGATCAATCGCTTTATCCGGCAGGAAACGACCTGCGATATAACGGTCAGAAAAAACTGCGGCGGCAACGGACGCATCGTCACGAATAATCACGTTATGTGACTTCTCATAACTCTCACGAAGTCCGCGCAAAATAATAGTTGAAGTTTCAACAGACGGCTCATCGAGCTTAACAAGCTGGAAACGACGAGCCAGCGCAGGATCTTTTTCAAAATATTTTTTATACTCTGTCCAAGTGGTAGCCGCACATGTTTTTAGCTCTCCGCGTGCCAGTGCAGGCTTAAGTAGATTGGCGGCATCAGAACCGCCGGAAGCACCGCCAGCTCCCACCAGAGTATGAGCTTCATCAATAAACAAAATGACAGGCTTTTCGCTGGACTTAATCTCGTCAATGACCCCTTTAAGTCTATTTTCGAACTCACCTTTCATGCCCGCGCCAGCTTCAAGGAGCCCCATATCAAGCCCGACCAGAGAAACTCCGCTCAGAATTTCAGGAACATCACCTTCGATAATACGCAGGGCCAGACCTTCGATTACAGCAGTCTTACCGACACCCGGCTCCCCCACAAGAATAGGGTTGTTCTTACGGCGACGAGCCAGAATATCCACCATCTGGCGCATTTCAGAATCACGCCCGAAGACAGGATCAATGCCGCCTTCCGCAGCTTTAGCGGTAAAATCTACACAGAACCGCTCGAGAAATCCGCCGTCACCTTTCGGAGTACCCGAACCTGCGCCACTAAGGGCCGCAGCGGGTAGTTTATGTTCCACAGAGGATTTAGCGATAGACCAGAAATCTTTAAGCAGGGAATCACGACTAACTTCTGATAAAAGGCTTGAATAAGCACCAGAGGCGTAAAAATTTGGTTTGGACAGGAAGGCTAATAGAACAGCTCCGGAACGGATACGGCTATCGCCAAGTTCTACAGATGAAATGAGCCATGCGTCCTCGAAAAGTTCGATGAGCATGGGTGAGAATACCGGTTTACCCGAGTTTCCGGTTTTGAAATCTTCAAGCACGTCTGACAGGGAGGCTGTAAGTCTTGCTGTTTCGACCCCGTACTGGCGAAATATGAGAGGCAAATCGCTATTCACATCCTCAAGACATTTGAGAAAATAATGTTCCACCGAAACTTCATAATGAGTGAGCGAGACACAAAGTCCTGCGGCATTGTGAAGAGCGTTAGTACTATAGGTGTTAAGTTTGGAAAGCAGATTCTTAATATCAACATTAATCATAACTTTTACCCTCTTACTAAGATTTGATGGATTTGTAAAAAGTCTGAAATCAAGATGGATTTGTA